>JASGDZ010000246.1:0-4493 GCA_047606835.1 Microbacterium sp.
CAGCGGCTCGCGCCGGCGCCCCACGACGACGACGTGCGCGCCCTCGGCCGCGAACCGCTCCGCGATGGCGGCGCCGATGCCGGTGCCTCCGCCGGTGACGACGACGACCTTGCCAGCCACGCTGCTGCCTGCGTAACCCATTCCGGGCTCCTTTCCTCGTCCCCTGCGGGGGACCGCCGCTTCGAGCCGCCTCCGCCATCCTGCCCCCGCCAGGCGGCGGCCACGGCGCTTCCTGCGCTCCGACAACACGCTTGTGCACGGTGTGTCAACGGGAGGAGAGTCGACCCCGAGCACAATCGCAGCAGCACCCGATGCAGGCAAAGGAGACCCCCGTGTCCGATCAATCGACTGCACTCCGCACGAACGCCCTGGGCGTCGCGGGCATCGTCTTCCTCGTTCTGGCGGCGGTCGCGCCGCTCACCGGCATCGTCGTGGTGGCCTCGCTCGTCATCGCGTTCGGCAACGGCGGCGGCGCGGCGGCATCCTTCTTCCTGGTCGCGCTCATCCTGCTGCTGTTCGCGGTGGGCTACGCGCAGATGTCGAAGCAGCTCGCCAACGCGGGCGGCTTCTACGCGTTCGTCGTGAAGGGGCTGGGCCGCACCGGCGGGCTCGTCGCGGGGCTCATCGCGACGATCGGCTACAACCTGTTCGTCGTCGGCACGATCGGCACGAGCGGCTTCTTCATGCAGATCATCATCGCCCAGCTCACGGGCTTCGACATGCACTGGTACCTGTGGGGCCTGCTGTCGATGGCGGTGTGCTTCTGGATGGCGCGCACGGGCGTCGACTTCAGCTCCAAGGTGCTCGGCGTCTCGCTCGTGCTGGAGACCCTCATCCTCGTGGTCTTCGACGTCGCCGTGCTCGTGCAGACCGGCTTCGACGTGTCGGCCTTCAGCCCGGCCGCGATCTTCTCCGGCTCGCTGCCGATCGGCCTGCTGCTGGCGGCGACCGGCTACCTCGGCTTCGAGGCGACCGCGCTGTTCAGCGAGGAGGCGAAGAACCCGCTCAAGACGATCCCGCGCGCGACGTACACGGCGATCATCGCGATCGCCCTGATCCTCGGCGTCTCGACGTGGGCCGTGGTCAGCGCGGTCGGCGCGGCGGACGCGCAGCAGGCGTCGCTGGATCACCTCGAGAACGGCGACCTGCTGTTCTCGCTCATCGCCACCTACCTCGGCGAGCCCATGGCGACCGTCGCCTCGGTGCTGCTGCTGGTGAGCCTGTTCGCCGCGATGCTCGCGTTCCACAACTCGGCGACGCGCTACCTGTACTCGCTCGGCCGCGCCCGCGTGCTCCCGCACGTCCTGTCCCGCACGCGCCCCAACGGCGCCCCCCAGCTGGCCGGCCTCGTCCAGGCGCTGTTCGCGGCGATCGTCGGCGGATGCTTCGCGCTCGCGCAGCTGGACCCGATCCTCATCGTCGTGCCCGCGATGCTCGGAATCGGGACCCTGTCGGTGATCGTGCTGCAGACCCTGGCCGCACTGTCGATCGTCGCGTGGTTCCGGCGTCAGCGCGATCCGCGCTGGTGGAGCACGTTCATCGCGCCCGGCCTCGGCTTCCTCGGGCTGCTCACGATCGCGCTGCTGGCGATCTTCAACTTCAACGTGGTCGCCGGCACCGAGGACCCCGTCATCCTGACGCTGCCGCTGCTGCTCGTGCTCGCCCTGGTCGGCGGCATCGTGTACGGCGCCTACCTCAGGAAGGCGAGGCCCGACGCCTACGACGCGCTCGCGACCGACCTGGAGAAGTTCAACGTGCACGTCTCGCACGGCCACGAGGGACCGCACATCCCCGAGCCGAGCGTGTGACACGCGCTCCCGACATCCGCACTCTCGAAGGGAGACCCCGTGAACCTGTCCGACACCTCCACCTGGCTGCCGCTGGACGGCCTGGCCCCCGGCTTCGACGCCAGCAAGGCGCCGCTGTCCGACGACCTGGACGGCCGCACGTTCACCGTCGTCGACGACCGCGGCACGCGCATCGTGCACACCTTCGGGCCCGGCACCGTCTCGTGGGACTACCAGCCGGGAGAGGGCGACCCGACCGAGCCGGCGACGCAGACGGATGCCTGCGAGGTGATCCGCGTCGACGAGGACCTCTACTACGCGCAGTTCCACCACGAATACCTCCCCCACGAGGCGGTGTCGCTCGTGCTCGACCTGCGCAGCGGCTATTCGCTCGCGATCCTCAGCGTGCTCGGCGAGAGGACGCGCGAGAAGGTCGCCGTGCAGCACCTGTTCGGCGTCGGCCGCATCGAGGAGCTCGCGCAGACCGGCGAGGCGCCCGCTCCCACCACCGAGCTCATCGGACGCCGCGTGCTGTGGGTGTACTCCAGCGTGCACGCCTACGAGCACGTCTACCTCTCGCCGCACTGGTACACGTGGCAGTGTCTCGCCGGTCCCGAGCAGGGCCTCGCCGACACCGACGAGAACACGGTGTGGCGCCTGCGGCCCGGCATCTACGTCTTCACGTGGCGCGAGAAGGTCATCCCGTGCGGCTCGGTGACGATCGCCGACCACCGCGACCAGAAGGCCATCCGCTCGCACGGCGTGCTGTTCGGCGAGGGCGACGACGGCGGCGCCACCCACTTCACGTTCGGCGCGCACGGGCGCCTGCTGTCGAACACGGTGCACCCCGCCGAGTACGACCCGTCCCGGCCGCTGGAGCGTTGACGTGGCGGCCGATCTGATCCTCGTCGGCGGGATCGTGCGCACCGCCGACCGCTCCCGCCCCACCGCGGAGGCGATCGCGTTCGCCGACGGCCGGGTGCTCGCCGTCGGCGGCGCAGACGACGTGCTCGCGCACCGCGGCGATGCGACCGAGGTGCGGGATGTCGCGGGCCTGGCCGTCTACCCCGGTTTCGTCGACGTGCACAACCACCACGCGATCGCGGGCGTCACCGACCTGTTCGAGCTGTCGTTCAGCGTGGCGCGATCGCTCGACGAGATCCTCGAGCTCGTGCGGGACCACGCCGCGACGCTGCCCGCCGACGCGTGGGTGACCGGAGGCTCGTGGGCGGCGACCCTCATGGACGAGCTCAACAGCTCGGCCGTGCGGGCGCGACTGGACGAGGCGTCCGGCGGACGCCCGGTCATGCTCTCCGACGACAGCCACCACAACCGCTGGGCGAACTCGCGCGCGCTGGAGCTGGCCGGCATCTCGAAGGACGCGATCCCCGACGTCGGCGTGACCCTGCTCGACCCCGTCGACGGCGAGCCGTCGGGCGTGCTGCTGGAGGCCGCCGGCATCCTCGTCGCCCAGGCGCACGCAGCCGCCGGGGGCCTCACCGCCGAGCAGCACCGGCGCGCGTCGCAGCGCGGCATCGAGCTGCTGAGCGGGTACGGGGTGACGGCGTTCCAGGACGCGGCGGTGTCGAAGGACATCCTCCAGGCCGTGCAGACGCTCGACGAGGCAGGCGAGCTGAACGCGTGGGTCGTGTCGAGCCTCACCATCAACGACGAGATCTTCGGCTACGACCCCGTGGGGCAGCCGCTCGTCGACCTCGGCGAGCGGTACCGCAGCGCGCACCACCGCCCCGACTTCGTGAAGATCTTCCTCGACGGGGTGCCGCCGGCGCGCACGGCGCTGTTCCTCGAGCCGTACGCTCCCGACGACGCCCACGGCGCGCACTACCACGGCACCACCACGATGGATGCCGACGAGCTCTACGGCTGGCTGCGGATGGTGAGCGAGCGGGGCCTGGGCGCCAAGGTGCACTGCACGGGCGACGGCACCGCGCGGCTCATGCTCGACGTCGTCGAGCGGCTGCGCGGCGAAGGGTTCGCCGACACCGCGTTCCAGATCGCGCACGGCCAGTTCCTCGCAGACTCCGACATCGAGCGGATGGTGCGGCTCGGCGTGACGGCCGACATCTCGCCGTTCATCTGGTTCCCTGGCGTCATCACCCAGGCCCTCGCCGACGCCCTCGGCGAGGAGCGCGCCGCGCGCTCGCAGCCCAACCGGTCGATCGTCGACGCGGGCGGGCTCGTCGCGGGCGGCTCGGACTGGCCGGTGAGCGAGTCGCCGAACCCGTTCGAGGGGATGCAGGGACTCGTCACGCGCGCCGATCCGCTGCGGCGCGCGCCAGGCGTGCTCGGCCCCGAGCAGGCGCTGCGCGCCGAGGAGGCGCACGAGGTGTTCTCGATCAACGCCGCGCGCGCGATGGGGCTCGGCGACGTGACGGGATCCCTGGAGCCGGGCAAGTCGGCCGACTTCGTGCTGCTCGACCGCGACTTCGTCGCCGGTCCCGCCGACGAGATCATCGACACCCGCGTCGTGGAGACCTGGTTCGCGGGCCGGAGGGTGTTCGCGGCCTGACCTCCCGCTCCGCCGCGCGGGCGCCCTTCCCGCCCGCCGCGCGAGCGAGCGCAGCCCGGTCGTTGAGCGAGCACCCCCGGTCGTTGAGCGAGCACCCCCGGTCGTTGAGCGAGCGAGCGCAGCGAGCGAGACGAAACGCACTGGGCCGCGAAGAACGCTCACTGCCGGTTGCCCGG
>JASGDZ010000247.1:0-4921 GCA_047606835.1 Microbacterium sp.
GAGACGGACGACGACACCGCCACGGACGAGGCGATCCGCATCGGCGCCACGGCTCAGGCGACGCTGTCGCTCGCAGCGGCGGAGGACGTGCTCACCGTGCCCACGTCCGCCGTCACCGTCAGCGGGACCCAGGCCACCGTCCTCGTGCTCACAGACGGAACGACCGTGGCCACGCCCGTGGAGATCGGGGCCATCGGCGCGGAGCGCATCCAGATCACGAGCGGCCTGGAGGAAGGCGACCGCGTGGTGCTCGCCGACCTGACGCAGGAGATCGGCACGGATGACGACGACGACACCTCGGCGAGCCTCAGCGACCTGGGCGACAGCGGCGGGCCGAGCGGCTCCACCGGCGGCCAGTTCCCGGGCGGGGGTCAGATGGGCGGACCGGGCTAGGACGGGAACAGCCGCCACGGCTGACGAGTTCGACCCACGGAGCGGGGCGGGCACAGCGCCATCGAAGCGCTGAGCCCGCCCCGGTCTCTCGGCGACCGCCGCCAAGGGGCCGATCGCACCGACCACCTGATCGCCCAGCGCGCCGGGCAGGACTCGTGGACGGCGTGGACCTCACTCGAAGTGCACAAAGCGGCGCTCGCCACGCACCTCTTCGAGAGCGAGTCCCGCCGCGCTGAGCGCGACCGCACTCGGATAGCCGCGTCGAGCGAGCTGCCCGGCCAGCCGCCGCAGCGCCGTCTCACGGTCGATGCCGGTCATGCCCGCTGCCTTGCCGCGGGCGTAGCGCAGTGCGCGCTCCGCATCGTCGTCGGGCAGCCCCGCGAGGGCGGCATCCGCCACGTCGCGCGGGATCCCGCGCTGCGCGAGCGTCTGCGCGAGCACCCTGCGCCCCTGCCCCTTGCGGACCGCGCCGGAGTGGATCAGCTGCTCGGCCAGCCGCGCGTCGTCGAGATATCCGAGCCGCCGGTAGCGCTCGAGCACGGCCTCGACCGCGTCGGAGTCGAGGTCGCGCTCGGCGACCACCGCGCGGGCCTCACCGACCGACAGCTGACGCATGCGAAGCCTCTTCGTCAGATTCCGCTCCGCGATCTCGCGCTCGATCGCTCCGCACGCGTCATACCCGTCGCGCGGCACGCCGCCGAACATCGGGATGACGGGCGCGAGCGGGGCGGCCCCGTCATCGCTGAACCGGACCATCAGGCCGGACGGCGGGCAGCCAGCTCGTCGACCGCGTCGACGATCACGCCGATGCCGAGCTTGGTCTTGATCTTCGTCTCGATGTCGGCGGCGACATCCGCGTTCTTGATGAGGAAGTTGCGCGCGTTCTCCTTGCCCTGGCCGAGCTGCTCGCCCTCGTAGGTGTACCACGCGCCGGACTTCTTGACGATGCCGTGCTCGACGCCGAAGTCGATGAGCGATCCCTCGCGCGAGATGCCCGTGCCGTACAGGATGTCGAACTCGGCCTGCTTGAACGGCGGAGCCATCTTGTTCTTCACGACCTTGACGCGGGTGCGGTTGCCCACGGCATCCGTCCCGTCCTTCAAGGTCTCGATGCGCCGGATGTCGAGGCGCACCGACGCGTAGAACTTCAGCGCCTTGCCGCCTGCGGTGGTCTCGGGCGAGCCGAAGAACACGCCGATCTTCTCGCGCAGCTGGTTGATGAAGATCATCGTGGTGTTGGTCTGGTTCAGGCCACCGGTGAGCTTGCGCAGCGCCTGGGACATGAGGCGGGCCTGCAGGCCGACGTGCGAGTCCCCCATCTCGCCCTCGATCTCGGCCTTCGGCACGAGGGCTGCGACCGAGTCGATGACGACGAGATCGATCGCGCCGGAGCGCACGAGCATGTCGGCGATCTCCAGCGCCTGCTCCCCCGTGTCGGGCTGCGACACGAGCAGCTGGTCGATGTCGACCCCGAGCTTGTGCGCGTAGTCGGGGTCGAGTGCGTGCTCGGCGTCGATGAACGCGGCGATGCCGCCCGCACGCTGCACGTTGGCGATCGCGTGGAGCGTGAGCGTGGTCTTGCCCGAAGACTCCGGGCCGTAGATCTCGACGATGCGACCGCGGGGCAGTCCGCCCACGCCGAGGGCGACGTCGAGGGCGATGGAACCCGTGGGGATGACCTCGACGGGAGCCCGCTCGTCGGAGCCCAGGCGCATGACCGAGCCCTTCCCGAACTGCCGGTCGATCTGGGCGAGGGCCGATTCGAGCGACTTCTCGCGGTCGGCGGGTGATGGCATGGCGTGCTCCTTATGCTCGCGTTCGGTCGCCTGTAGGCTGTCGCGCTCGTGACCGGTTGGATCGGATGCTGCGACAAGGCGTGGGTGCTCTGTGACGTCATTCACGCTACGGCGGGCCTCCGACATCCGGTCGGCCATCCCGTCGATCTGTGGAAAGACGCTTCCTCGACACCGCTTGTGCAGGAGCCTACGCCGCATAGAACAGACGTTCGATGACGACACGCCGGGGCGCCGGACGCGGAGGGACGGGTCAGCGGGCGCGCGGATCGAGACGGCCGACGCCGTGCCGACGGGCGGGCGGGACGTCCGCCTCGGCGCACAGCGCGAGCCACACCTCGCGCGCGGGCTCGCCCGCCGCGAGCGCCTGCGCGGCCGTGCGATGGCCGAGCAGACTCAGCGACAGATCGGCGACGAGCGCATCGCCGCGCGCACCGAACTCGTGTTCGACGGCGCGATGGAACTCAGAGCGCCGCAAGGCTCAGCGCAGCGACAGCTCGACGTCGACCGAGGCCATGAGGTCGTCGGGCACGACGTCGGGGAACGCCGGGATCCCCTCCAGCACGGCGATGCGCTCGCCGACCTCCCGCATGATCGACGAGATCGGCACGTCGAGTGCCTCGGCGACCGATGCGAGGATCTCGCTCGACGCCTCCTTCTGTCCGCGCTCCACCTCGCTGAGATAGCCGAGAGCGACGCTCGCGCGGCTGGCCACCTGGCGCAGCGTGCGACCCTTCTGCAGTCGGAGGTCCCGCAGGACGTCCCCGATCTCTTGACGAACCAGGATCATTGTGGGCCCCCTCCTCACGTGCGATCTGCTGCTGTCCGGGTGGACCAGAGTACTCCATCCGCTGATGTCCAGAGTAATCCCGCCCGATCGGCGCTGGCTGAGAATCACCGAATGTAACCGAGGCGAAATCGGACGTATTCCTGCCGTCACAGCGTCGGGATGCACAGGCCCCCCATAGCGCGAGCCGATGGCCGACCGAGACGCGGCGGGTATCCATGTGACATGGACACGACACGAAGACGACGCACCCGGGCCGCCCTCGTCGCCGCAGGGCTCACCGTGACGCTCTCGGCCGGCGGCGCCGCGGTCTGGGCCGCAGACCGGTTCCTCGTCGAGCACGTGGAGATCTCCGACGTCTCGGCGTACGAGGCCGAGCACTCCGCACAGAGCTCCAGCACCGCCGACGACGACGCGACCGACGACGAGGCGGTGCTCACCGAGAACTCGTTCTCCGACGCGGACGCGTCGGTGACGATCTCGTCGTACTCGACGGGCTCGGGCGACGACACCGTGACCTACTACGTCGCCGACGTCGTGCTCAGCGACGCGACCGCGCTGCGCAGCGCGTTCGCAAAGGATCAGTTCGGCGAGAACATCACCGAGCGCACGAGCGAGATCGCCGCCGACAACGACGCGGTGTTCGCGATCAACGGCGACTACTACGGCTTCCGCGACACCGGCATCGTGATCCGCAACGGCGTCGTCTTCCGCGACGAGCCGGCGCGCACGGGCCTCGTCTTCTACGAGGACGGGCGCGTCGAGGTGTACGACGAGACGCAGACGAGCGCCGACGAGCTGATCGCCGACGGCGCCTGGAACACTCTCAGCTTCGGCCCCGCGATCGTCGCCGACGGCGCCGTCGTGGACGGCATCGAGGACGTCGAGATCGACACCAACTTCGGGAACCACTCCATCCAGGGGGACCAGCCCCGCACCGCGGTGGGCGTCATCGACGAGAACCACCTCGTCTTCGTCGTCGTCGACGGCAGGCAGGAGGGCTACAGCGAGGGGGTCACGCTCACCGAGCTCGCCGACATCATGGTGGACCTCGGTGCCACGACCGCGTACAACCTCGACGGCGGGGGCTCTTCCACGATGTACTTCGACGGCGAGGTGGTCAACAGCCCCTCCAACGGCGGCGAACGCGGCACCAGCGACATCCTCTACATCGCCGGATGATCCCGATGATCGTGCTGATCCCCGCCTACCAGCCCGGCCCGCGACTGGTCGAGCTGGTCGCGGCGGTGCGATCGGGCGACGCCGACGTGCACGTCGTGGTCGTCGACGACGGAAGCGGTCCGGACTACGCGCCCGTCTTCGACCGTGCCGCCGCGGCGGGCGCGACGGTGCTGCGCCACGGGCAGAACCGGGGCAAGGGCGCCGCGCTCAAGACCGGCTTCGGCCACGCTCTCGCCGCCCATCCGGGTGAGGACGTCGTGACCGCGGACGCCGACGGGCAGCACACGGTGCGCGACATCCTGCGCGTCGTCGACGCGCTTCGAGGCGACCGGGCGGACGGGCGGACGGCGATGATCCTCGGATGCCGCACGCTCAGCCGCGCGACGCCGCTGCGCAGCCGCGTCGGGAACGCGCTGGCGCGCGGCCTGTTCCGGTTCGCCGCCGGTTGGCGGCTCTCCGACACGCAGACGGGGCTACGGGGCATTCCCGCGGTCCACGTGAAGTGGATGCGGGAGCAGGCCGGCGAGCGGTTCGAATACGAGCAGAACGTGCTGCTGCGCTGTCACGCGGCCGGTGTGGACACGCGCGAGGTCGAGATCGAGGCGGTGTACCTGGAGGGGAACGCGTCGAGCCACTTCCGCCCCGTCGCCGACTCGCTGCGCATCGCGCTGCCGCTCGCGCGGTTCGCGGGCTCGTCGCTGCTCGCGTTCGTCGTCGACACCGTCGCCCTGCTCGCGCTGACGGCGCTCACCGGCCTGCTCGTGCC
>JASGDZ010000248.1:0-4763 GCA_047606835.1 Microbacterium sp.
ACGAAGATCACGATCCTGCCGCGCGGCAAGGCGCTCGGCTACACGATGGTGATGCCGCTCGACGACAAGTACTCCGTCACCCGCAACGAGCTGCAGGACCAGCTCGCGTGGGCGATGGGTGGCCGTGTCGCCGAGGAGATCGTGTTCCACGACCCCACGACGGGCGCGTCGAACGACATCGAGAAGGCGACGAACATCGCCCGCAAGATGGTCACCGAGTACGGCATGACGAAGGATGTCGGTCCCGTCAAGCTCGGCCAGGGCTCCGGCGAGGTCTTCATGGGCCGCGACATGGGGCATGGCCGCGAATACTCCGAGACGGTCGCCGAACGCGTCGACGTCCAGGTGCGCGCGCTCATCGAGCAGGCGCACGACGAGGCATACGAGGTCCTCAACGCCAACCGCGAGGTGCTCGACCGGCTGGCCCTGGCGCTGCTGGAGAAGGAGACCCTCGACCACCTCGAGATCGCCGAGATCTTCAAGGACGTCACGAAGCTGCCCGAGCGCCCGCAGTGGCTGTCGAGCGAGAATCGCCCCGTCTCGGCGCTGCCCCCGGTGGACGTGCCCCAACGCCAGCCGGCCGCCGTGGCGGCGGAGGTCGCGGCGGAGCCGGCGAGCGGGAAGGCCCCGATGCGCCGCCCCGCGGCTCCGCCTCGCCCCGCGACGGCGTGAGCGCAGGGCACCCGGCCGCATCGAGTCGCGGGAGAGGATGACTCCGTGAGCCGCCGACTGACCGATCCCCTCCCGCTCCGGGCGCCGTCGAAGCGGGAGCCCGCCGTCGCGGTCGTCGCGCTCGGCGCGCTCGGCGCGAACCTCGGCGACCGTGGGGCGACGCTTCAGGCGGCCGTGCGCGCGCTCGCGCGCCTGCCGCTCGTCGACCGCGTGGTCGCGTCGGAGCCCGTCGAGTCGGTCGCACGGAAGCCTGCCGGGACGGACGCCGCCGCGGCCCCCCTCCATGCCGTCGCCCTCGTGACGACCCGGCTCGCGCCCTCGGTGCTGCTCGGCTGCCTGCACGCCATCGAGGCCGATGACGGTCGCACGCGCGGGGGCGATCGCGCCCTCGACCTCGATCTGATCGCGTACGGCGACGTGCGAGCGGATGGCGCCGCGCTCACCCTTCCGCACCCGCGCGCGTTCGAGCGCGACGATGTGCTCGCGCCGTGGCTCGCCCTCGACCCCGACGCCGTGCTCCCGGGCCGCGGGCGGGTCGACGCGCTGCTGGCCGCGCTGCGGGAACGCACATGATGCCGGCGGGGGCGGGCGTGAAGCGCACCGGTCCGGGCGTTCTCGTCCTCGCCGCCGCGGCGGGAGCCGTGGCGGGATTCGTCGTCGACCAGCTGTTCACGGCGACGGGTCGGCCCACGTTCACGCCCACGGTCTCGCTGCCGATCCTCCTGCTGCTGATCGGCGGGATCGTCGTGCTGTTGGCCGTGCCGGTGCGCCGCGCGACCCGCGGTGCAGGGCGGGTGCCCGTCGATCCGTTCCGGGCGCTGCGCGTCGCGATGCTGGCGAAGGCGTCGAGCATCGTCGGGGCCGCGGTGGGCGGCTTCGCGCTCGGGCTCCTCGCGTTCCTCCTGACCCGGCCGGTGACGCCGTCGGTAGGCTCGATGGGCGAGATCATCGCGACGATCGTGGCGAGCGCGGCACTCGTCGTCGCCGGTCTCGTGGCCGAGCACCTGTGCACGATCCGGAAGGACGACGATGACGAACACCCCGGAGCAGGCGACCCCGGGCTCCACGCCGGAGACGGCTGAGGCGGGCGCAGATGACGTGCTCGACCGGGGCACGTTCGACACCGTCATCCAGCCGCGCAGTTCGAACCGGCTGCCGCTCGGGGACGGCACGTGGCACCGGCTGGCACGGCAGTACGTGTGGGTGCGGCTCGTCGTCACGGGCATCGAGACGGTGCTCGTCGTCGCGGCCGCGACGCTCGTATCGCTGCTGTGGCACCAATACTGGGTATGGATCCCCGCCGGCGCGGCCCTCGTCATCCTGATCTGGGCGCTCGCGATCACCCCGCGGCAGGCGCGCGCCTACGGCTACCAGCTGCGCCGTGACGATCTCGTCTTCCGCCGCGGGATCCTGTGGCAGCGCATGGTGGCGGTGCCCTACGGGCGGATGCAGCTGGTCGACATCACGCACGGTCCCCTCGACCGCGGCTTCGGCATCGCGCAGCTCAAGCTCGTCACCGCGGCCGCGTCCACGGGGGTCGTCATCCCCGGACTCACCCAGGAGGCGGCTGAGCGGCTTCGGGACACGCTCGTCGACGTCGCCGAGACGAGACGGACCGGCCTGTGACCGATCAGCCCGTCGCCGGTGTGCCGAGGCCGGATGCGCCGAGGTCGCCGCTAGCCGACGGCCAGTGGCACCGGGTGCATCCCCTGACGCCCCTCTTCCGCGGCGGACTGACGCTGGTGATCTTCGCCGGCATCGTGATCACGAACTTCCGCGATCGGCTCATCGAGTGGTTCCTGTCCTTGGTGATGCCCGGGCTCCCCGAGGAGGAGCGGCCGGCAGACCCCGTCGACTACGTGATCGACAACGGCCTGATCCTGCTGGCGCTCGTCGCCGTGCTGGCCGTCGTGCTCGTGCTGATCGGAGTGTTCTACGTGTCGTGGCGGTTCCACACGTTCCGGATCACCGGCGACACCGTCGAAGTGCGCAGCGGAGTGCTGTTCCGCTCGCATCGCCGCGCGCCGCTGGACCGCGTGCAGGGCGTCAACCTCACCCGACCGATGGTCGCCCGGCTGGCGGGCATGGCGAAGCTCGAGGTGGTCGGCGCGGGGCTGGACGCCAACGTCACGCTGGAGTACCTGTCGACGGCGAACGCGGAGGCGGTGCGCGCCGACATCCTCCGGCTCGCGTCCGGACGACGTCTCGCCGAGGCGCAGGCGACCGGGCGAACGGGCGCGGGGTCGCTCGTCTCCGTCGCGGCGGCGACGGTGAGCGACGGCATCACCGGGCTCATCGTCGGCGCCGAGGAACCGGTGGCCGAGCCGCAGTCGGTCGTGCACCTCCGCCCGGGGCGGCTCGTCGCATCCCGACTCCTCAGCGGGTCGACGATCGGGCTTCTCGTGCCGATCGGCGTCATCGTGTGGGGCTCGATCGTCGACACGCCGTGGATGCTGGTCGGAATGATCCCCCCGCTCATCGGCCTCGGCGTGTACTGGATGCGGAGCATCACCAAGGCGTTGCGGTACTCGATCGCGCCGACCCCCGACGGCGTGCGCATCACGTTCGGGCTGTTCACGACCGTGACCGAGATCCTGCCTCCCGGGCGCGTGCACGCGGTCGAGGTGTCGCAGCCCGTCCTGTGGCGGCCCGTGGGCTGGTGGTCGGTGCGCGTCAACCGGATCTTCGGACGGAGCCGGGAAAGCGGGCAGGGCGACCAGTTCTCGACGGTGCTCCCCGTCGGCGACCGTGCCGACGTCGAACGCGTGCTGCGCCTGCTCCTGCCGGGCATGCCCGAAGGCGGGTGGCACGCGGTGTTCGAGCACGGCGTCCTCGGCCCGCGCGCGGACGACCCCTACACGAACACGCCCTCGCGAGCGCGCATCCTGCGGTTGCTGTCGTGGCGGCGCAACGGTTTCCTGGTGGCGCCCGACGCGCTCTTCCTGCGCCGCGGCGTCGTGTGGCGCTCCCTCGCGATCTTCCCGCTCGCCCGGCTGCAGAGCGTCGGGCTCGACCAGGGGCCGATCGATCGCGCGCTGCGCGTCGCCGGCGCGCGGGCGCACACGATCGCCGGCCCGGTGTCGGGGAGGCTGGGCGCGATCGACAGGGATGCGGCACTCGGCCTGTTCTCGGCGGTCGCCGGCAACGCGGTCGTCGCGGCGGCCGGGGACCACTCCCACCGGTGGGCGGGCGAGCCGGCTCCCCAGGTCGTCGAGCCCCTTCCCGGGGTCGGCGTTTCCGGTCTCGGGGGCACGGGGGCTCTTCCGCCCGTCGAGCGGGGCCCGGAGGGCCGAGGCGAGACGGGGACGCCGTGACCGAGCGCGAGGGACGCCTCGGCGTCGGCGTCATCGGCGCGGGTCGGGTCGGCCCCGTGCTGGCCGTCGCGCTCGCGGGCGCGGGGCACGCGCTCACGGGCATCACGCGGGGGTCGGATCCCGACCGGGTGCAGGCCATGCTCCCGGGGCTGCCCGTGCTCGACCCCGACGAGGTGCTGCGTCGCAGCGAGCTCGTCGTGCTCGCCGTGCCGCACTCCGAGCTGCCCGGCCTCGTCGCCGGGCTCGCCGGGCTCGGCGCATGGCAGACCGGGCAGCTCGTGCTGCACACCGACCCCGGATACGGCATCGACGTGCTCGCCCCCGCGGCGGCTCAGGGTGCGATCCCGCTCGCCGTGCACCCCGCGATCGCGTTCACGGGAACCTCGATGGACCTGCGGGCGCTGCGCGACGCCCACGCCGGCGTCGCGGCGCCGGCGCCGTTCCTGCCGATCGCGCAGGCGCTCGCGGTCGAGATCGGCTGCGAGCCGGTCGTCATCCCCGACGCCGCGCGTGCGGCGTACGCGGAGGGGATCGCCACCGCGGCCACCTTCTCGCGCTCGATCGTGCGCCAGGCGACGTCTCTGCTGCACGAGGCGGGGGTCGCCGCGCCGGGGGCGTTCCTGTCCGCGCTCGTGCGCTCGACCGTCGAGCAGGCGCTCGCCGATGCCAACCCGGCATCCGAGGTCGACGACCCCCGCGGCTGATTGCGCGCGCGTCGCGCCGGTCCCGCTCGCCTCGCCGGGCCGGACCGCTCGGCCCGCCGCGCCGGCCCGCTCG
>JASGDZ010000249.1:0-10909 GCA_047606835.1 Microbacterium sp.
CTCGGCAAGGTGCTCGGCCCCCGCGGCCTCATGCCCAACCCGAAGACCGGCACCGTGACCCCGAACGCGGCCAAGGCCGTCGAGGAGATCAAGGGCGGCAAGATCGAGTTCCGCGTCGACAAGCACGCCAACATCCACTTCGTCGTGGGCAAGGCGTCGTTCAGCGCCTCCCAGCTCGGCGAGAACCTGCACGCCGCGCTGGAGGAGATCATCCGCCTGAAGCCGTCGAGCTCGAAGGGCCGGTACATCCAGAAGGGCGCCGTGTCGACCACGTTCGGCCCCGGCATCCCGCTGGACGTCAACGCGCTGTAAGCGCTTCGCGCGCAGAGGGGCTCCGCCTTCGGGCGGGGCCCCTCTCGCTTGCGCGCCGGGCGTCGCGCATCCGTCACGACACGTCGGTGCGGCGTGCCGCGACGGAAGCTCACGAGGTGGATGCCGCGGCCGTGCGCCCCGGGATCAGGGTCGGCGGATGCCGTCGCCGAGGCGGAACAGGGGGTCGGCCGTGTCGAAAGGCACGTCCTCGCGCGACGCCTCGACGGCGGCCATCGACCGGGGGAGGTCGAACGGGAGGCGCCCGCCGATCGCAGCGGCGCCGGTGAGCGCGTCCCACACGACCTCGTCGCTCGCGCCGAAGTCGGCCATCAGCGCGGCGGCCAGGGGCATGAGCGGGGTGAGCACCGCGGGCCGCTCGAGGTAGACGACGACGATCGTCGGCGCCGCGGCGGCGAGCTCTGCGATGTGCTGCACGACCTCGTCGGGGAACTCCAGGCTGCCGCCGTGCAGCGAGTCGCCGAGGCGGCTGTCGGGGTCGTGCTCCCACGGCGCGTCGAGTCGCACCACGTTGACCTGCGCCCCGGTGGGCGACGCGGCCTCCGTGAGCCCGCGCGCGGCAGCGCCCGCGATGCCCTCGGAATAGACGGCCGTGCCCGGCGAGAGCGGCAGCGCGCCCGCGTCGGCGAGGAGCACGAGCGAGCGCCGCTGCGCGGCGGTCCCACGCTCCCAGAACGCGGGGTCGGATGCCACGCGCACCGCTGCCTCCGGATCGACCGGGGCCGCGTCGAACAGCCCGAGCCGGAACTTCTCGCGCAGGATGCGCCGCACCGACGCGTCGAGCCGGTCCTCGCCGATCCGGCCGCTGCGCACCAGCTCGCACACCTCGGCGGTCGACGTGTCGCCGCCGAACTGGTCGATGCCCACGTCGAGCGCGAGCGCGAGGCGCTCCGAGACGCTGAGGTGCTCGACGCCGTGCGCGATGGGGCCGAACGGCTCGCCGAAGAACGGCTCGGAGTCCACGACGTTCCAGTCCGTCGTGACGATGCCGTCGAAGCCGTAGCGGCCTCGGAGCAGGTCGCCGATGACGGGGCCGTTGAACGCGAAGCCGCGTTCCTCCCACGCGGTGCCGACCGGCATCCCGTAGTAGACCATGAGCTGCGTGACGCCGTCGGCGATCGCGGCCGCGAAGGGCGCGAGGTGCAGCTCCTGCATCGCGCCCGGGTAGACCTGGTCGGGGAAGCGCACGTCGATCGCGTCGTTGCCGCCGGACTGCGGCCCCGCGCCGGGGAAGTGCTTGAGCACCGCCGTGACGCTCTCCGGCCCGACCTCGTCGCCGCCGCGCAGCCCGCGCACGAACGCCGTCGCGAGCGCGGCGGCGGTGCCGGCATCCTCCCCGTAGGTGCCGAAGCCGCGCATCCACCGCGGCTCGGTGAACAGATCGGCCATCGGGCCGAGATACGAGCGGATGCCCATGGCGATCAGCTCCTGCCGCACGATGTCGCCGTACTCCCGGGCGAGCGCGGCGTCGCCGATCGCGCCGATGCCGATGTTCTCCGGCCAGCGGGAGATGACCGGGATCGCCGCCCCCGTGTACGGGCTCGACTTGTAGCCGCTGCGCGGATCGGTCGAGAACGTCACCGGGATGCCGAGGCGGGTCTGCGCGGCGAGCTGCTGCACCGTGTTCACCCACTCGGCGATCTCGTCCGCGCCGGTGCCGTTGACGACCACGAAGTGCGAGAGGTGCTTGTCCTGCACGTGGGCGCGGGCCTTCGCGATCGCCTCCTCGGGCGTGGTGTCGTCGTCGGGCAGGAACGAGTAGGGGTGGAAGAGCTGGCCGGCCTTCTCCTCCAGCGTCATGCGCGCGAGGAGGTCGTCGACGCGCTCGGCGGGGCTGAGGCGGGCGTTGCGGTACGGCGGGGTCGACATCGTTCTCCTTCGGAGGGCGGGGCAGGGCGGGGTCGCGTCAGGTGCGCGCGGCGAGGTGCTCCTCGACGCTCGCCGGCGACAGCACGTGCTGGGTCGCCAGGATGGCGGCGCCCAGCGCTCCGGCACGGTCGCCGCTCTGGGTCTGCACGATGCCCAGATGCTGCGTCGCGAGCGGGATCGACCTGCGGTAGACGACCTCGCGGACGCCGGCGAGGAGGTGTTCTCCCGCGCTCGCGATGCTGCCCCCGATGACGATGATCGAGGGGTTCAGCATGTTCACCATGGTGGCCAGCACCTCGCCCACCTCGCGTCCCGCCTGCCGCGTGGCGGCGATGGCCTTCGGGTCGCCCGCGCGCACCAGCGCGACCACGTCGGCGCTGGTGCGCGCGTCCAGCCCCTCCTCGCGAAGGGCCGCAGCGATCGCGGGTCCGCCCGCGATCGCCTCGAGATCGCGCTCGTCGCCCGCGGGCCGGGGCGAGTCGTGGCTGAACGGCACCTGCACGTGCCCGATGTCTCCTGCCGTCCCCTGTGCGCCGCGCTGGAGGCCGCCGCCCGAGATGATGCCGGCGCCGATGCCCGTGGAGACCTTGACGAAGATCAGGTCGGTGATGTGCGGCCAGCTCAGCTGGTGCTCGCCGAGCGCGAGCACGTTGACGTCGTTGTCGACGAGCACAGGGACGTCGAACCTGCGCCGCACGTAGGAGGGGATGTCGAAGCGGTCCCAGCCGGGCATGATCGGCGGATTGGTGGGTCGTCCGGTGGAGAACTCGACCGGACCGGGCACGCCGATGCCGATGCCGACGAGAGTCCCGGCGCTCCCGCCCGACTGTGCGATGAGCCGCGCGCCGTCGTCCAGCACGGCGTCGATCACGTTCTCCGGGCGGTCGCCGATCGTGATCTCCCGCGTGAAGATCTGGCGGATGTCGGCTCCGAGGTCGGCGACGGCGACGGTCGCGTGCGTCGCGCCGAGATCGACGGCCAGGATCGCACCCGCGCCGGGGTTGAACGCGATGCGGGTGGGAGGGCGTCCTCCGCTGGAGGACGCCTTGCCGGCCGGCCGGACCAGCCCCGCGGCCAGCAGTGCGTCCACGCGCGACGAGACGGTCGTGCGGGTGAGTCCGGTGAACTGGGCGAGCTCGGCTTTCGTGCGTGCGCGCCCGTCGCGGAAGATCTGGAGGATGTCGCCGGCGCTGGGAGGCGTCGCGGGGGCGGATCGGGCGACCTCGCTCATGTGAGAAGTAAACCACGGATCTCAGGCCGGTCCGAGAGTCGTTTCGAAGAACGTCGATAGACTTTTGATAGATTGCTGGTATAAGTGGGTCACCTCGTGGCACAATCGAGATCATGACGATGAGTGCCACCCGCAGCGAGGTGGCGACCATCCGATCCGGAATCGTCGGCGGCGGCTTCATGGGTCGGGTGCACGCCCGCGCCATCCGTGCGACGAGCTCCGAGGTGACGGCGCTGGCCAGCTCCTCCGCGGACAGCGCCGCGCGCGCCGCCGCGGCGCTGGGCGCGGGGCGCGCAGAGCCCGACGTCGCAGCGCTGCTGTCGGCGCCAGACGTCGAGGTCGTGCACGTGTGCACCCCGAACGCCTCGCACGCCCGCCTTGCGCGTGCCGCGTTGGAGGCGGGCAAGCACGTGGTGTGCGAGAAGCCGCTGGCCGTCTCGCTGGACGAGGCGCGCGCGCTCGCGGATGACGCCGCCGGAACCGGTCTCGTCGCGGCGGTGCCGTTCGTCTACCGCTACCACCCCGTCGTACGGGAACTGCGCGCGCGGATCCTCGCGGGCGAGCTCGGTCCCCTGATCACGGTCGACTGCGCCTACCTCCAGGACTGGATGCTGCTCCCCGACGACAGCAACTGGCGGGCGCTGTCGGCCGACGGCGGGCCGTCGAGGGCCTTCGCCGACATCGGCTCGCACGTGTGCGACCTGCTCGAGTTCGTCACCGGGGAGCGGATCGTGCGGCTCACCGCCCGCACGCGGCGCTTCTACGACACGCGCAGCGGACGGCCGGTCGCGAACGAGGATGCCGTCACGGTCCTCGTGGAGCTCTCGTCCGGCGCGATCGGCACGCTGCTCGTCTCGCAGATGGCGGCGGGGCGCAAGAACGCGCTGAGCCTGGAGCTGCACGGCGCCGCGGCCAGCGCGCGATTCGAGCAGGAGCGCCCGGACGAGCTGTGGCTCGGCGGGCGGCAGGGCAACCGCATCCTGCTGCGCGACCCCGCGTCGCCGTACCCCGACGCCGCGCGGCTCTCGCTCGTTCCCGCGGGCCACCCGATGGGCTACCAGGACGCGTTCAACGCCTTCGTGGCCGACGTCCACGCCGCCGTGCGCGGCGCGCGGCCCGAGGGACTGCCGACCTTCGCCGACGGCGTCCGTGCCGCGGCGCTCACCGAGGCCGTGCTGTGGTCGGCGCAGCACGGCGAATGGGCGGACACCGCCCCGTGACCCCGCACCGGAAAGGAACGTGCCCCCAGTGAGCGACCCCGTCGACGTCGTCATCGTCGGAAGCGGAATCAACGGCGCCATCGTCGCGGCGCTCGTGCACGCCCGGCGCCCGGACGCGTCGATCCTCGTGCTCGAGGCCGGTCGCGAGATCACCGCTCACGACGGCGAGCACCTCGTCGAGGCCGACGAGAGCGCGATGAGCGCGTCGTACGAGACCCTGATGCGCCGCGCGCAGCAGATCGAGTACGTCAAGGGCGCGACCGCGATGACCGAGATCGAGGGCGACACGTGGAACGCGGACATGCCCGGCGTCTTCCCGCTCGCGTTCTTCGGGAACAACTTCGCGCAGTTCCCCGGGGCGTCGGTGGGCTGGAACATCGGCGGGCTCGGCGTGCACTGGACCGCCGCCTGCCCGTGGGCGTACGAGGACGAGATCCCGGCGTTCCTCCCGCGCGGCGAGTGGGACGCCGACCAGGAGACGGCGCGCGGCCTGCTGCGCGTGTACCGGGGACCGCTCGTGGACAACCCCTTCGCCGAGCCGATCTTCGCCGCGATCCGCGCGGCCGTTCCCGCCGACGACGAGACGCGCGAGTTCGGCCACATGCCGATGGCGGGCGTGCCGCACACGGACCGCCCGTTCGCCCGCACCGGCCCGCGCGACATCGCGCCGTTCCTCTTCGACGGCTCCGTGCCGCACGTGCGGCTGGAGAGCGGGGTGCTCGCGACCCGCGTGCTCACCGACGGCGGCGCCGTCACCGGCATCCGTGTCCGCGACGTCGCCACCGGCGAGGAGACGGTGTTCGCCGGTGCGCAGTACGTCCTCGCCGCCGACTCGCTGCGCACTCCGCAGCTGATGTGGGCGTCGGGGATCCGGCCCGAGGCCCTGGGCGTGCGCCTGAACGAGCACGCGTCGCTGAGCGGCGACGTCGTGATCGACGCGGCCAGGCTCGGCCTCACCGACGACGACATCCCGACCCCTCCGCCGGGCGAGCCCTTCATCGGCTCGTACTGGAGCCCGTCGATCGGGGCGATGCGTCCGATGCACGGCCAGCTGATGGAGCGCGACACCGAGGAGTTCGGCCACGTGCTCGGCGTCGGCTGGTACTGCGCCACCGAGATCCGGCCCGAGAACCGCGTCGAGTTCTCCGACGAGCTCACCGACGCGCTCGGGATGCCGCACATGACCGTCCACTTCTCGTACTCGGAGAAGGACCGGGAGCAGATCCGCGCGACGCGGAAGGTGCAGGCCGCCGCGGCGAACGCTGTCGGCGCCTTCGACGCCGACAGCGCGACCCTGCTCCCCGCGGGTGCCTCGCTGCACTTCACGGGCACCACCCGCATGGGCGCCGAGGACGACGGCACCACCGTGGTCGACACCGACGGCCGCGTGTGGGGCCTGGACAACCTGTACCTCGTCGGCAACGGCGTGGTGCCCACCGCACTCACGTGCAACTCCACCCTGACCGGGGCGGTCCTCTCCGTGCGCACGGCGCGCGCGGTGGCGTCCGCCATCCGGGCCTGAATCCACGCAACACCCCACCAAGAAGGAGAATGGCCATGCGAAGCCAGACCATGCGGAGCCGGGCGCTGCTCGGCATCGCCGCGGTCGCCACGGCCGCCGTCGCGCTCACCGGCTGCGGCCGCGGGACCGACGACGCCGAGACGACAGCGACGACTGCGACGATCGACGACGAGCCGGCCACCGGCACCGTTCAGCTGTGGACGCAGGGCGCCGACGGCGCCCAGCTGCCGGAGATGTTCGAGGAGTTCGAGGAGGCCAACCCCGACGTCGACATCGAGATGACGGAGGTCCCCTCCGAGGACTTCGCGTCGAAGATGACCGCGGCGATCACCGCCGGCACGGTGCCCGACCTCGTCTACATCTTCAGCGAGAACCAGGCGGGCCTCCTGGCCAGCGACGGCTTCGACCCGGTGCCCGACGGACTGGTCGAGTCCGCCGACTTCTTCGAGTCGGCGTGGGAGACCTCGGTCGTCGACGGCGTCGCGTACGGCGTGCCGTGGTACTCGTACGCGAACATGCTGATCTACCGCCAGGACCTCGCCGAGAAGGCCGGCGCCACGGTTCCCACGAACTGGACCGAGCTGCGCACTTTCGGCGAGAAGCTCAAGGCGAGCGGCGTCGAGTTCCCGCTCGCCCTGGCCGTGAACTACGACCAGTACACCGCCTACCAGGTGGGCGTGCTCGCGGCACAGAACGGCGGATCGCTGATCAGCGACGACCTGACCCAGTGGACCCTCAACGACCCCAAGGTCGTCGAGGCGGCCGAGTACTTCGCGGGGCTCATCGCCGACGGGCTCGCCTCGCCCGATGGCCCGCAGTTCCTCGACACGGTCCCGTGGTCGACGCAGGGCAAGAACGCCGCGATCTTCGACGGCGGCCCGTGGTTCGCGTCGTGGTTCGACGAGGCCAACGGCGAGGGCTGGAGTGCCGAGCACCTCGCCTACGCGGCGAACCCGGTCGGCCCGGCCGGCGACGCCGCCTCGACGACCGGCGGCGGCAGCTGGTTCGTCCCGACGGACGCGGAGAACAAGGACGCCGCGTGGAAGTTCGCGCGCTGGATGTCGCAGCCCGAGCAGCAGGTGAAGTGGTACGAGATCTTCAAGAACATGCCGGCGCTGAAGGCCGCGTGGGACGACCCCGCACTGCAGGGCGACCCGATGCTCGAGGCGGTGCGCGCTTCGCTGGAGACCGGCGTGCCGCGCCCGAACGTCTCGACCTGGTCGGAGGTCGGCGAGATGATGGGCCAGCAGATCGAGAAGATCGTCCGCGGCGGCGTCTCGGCGCAGGACGCTCTGGACGAGGCGCAGCAGCAGGCCGAGGCGATCGGCGTGGGCGGCTAACGACATGTCCGTCACGGCTGTCACGGCCGAGGCCACCCGGGGAGCGTCCACGCGGCGTTCCCCGGGCGGCCGGCCGAAGAAGTCCCGCGAGGGGTCGAGGGCGGAGGCCGTCACCGGCTGGCTGTTCCTCGCCCCCTTCCTGGTGATCTTCGTCGTCTTCACCGCGATCCCCACGGTCCTGGCCATCGCGTCGAGCATGACCGACATGACGGCCCGCGACATCCGCGACCCCCTCGGGGTCAACTTCACGGGCCTGGATGCCTTCGTCGCGGTGATCGGCAACGCCACCTTCCAGAGCTCGTTCCTGAACACCGTCCTGTTCGTCGTGCTGTGCGTGCCGCTGAGCATGGGCATCGGGCTCGCCCTGGCGATCATGCTGAACAACGGCATCCGGCGTCTGCGCACGTTCTTCCGCGCGGCCGTGTATGTGCCGGTGATCACCAACATCGTCGCCGCAGCCGTCATCTGGCAGTACGCCTTCTCGATCACCGGCCCGGTCAACTCCTCGCTCGGCGGGCTGGGCCTTGCCGAGCCGAACTGGCTGGGCGAGCCCGGCTGGGCGATCACCACGGTCGTGATGATGGGCGTCTGGCGCAACATCGGGACCTGCATGATCCTGTTCCTCGCCGGCCTTCAGTCCGTGCCCGAGGAGGTCTACGAGGCGGCCGCGACCGACGGCGCCGGCGCCGTGCGCCGACTGTGGTCGATCACGCTGCCGCTGCTGCGCCCGACGACGCTCCTGGTCACCGTGCTCATGACGGTGTCGTTCCTGAACATCTTCGAAGAGCCCTACCTGCTCACCAGCGGCGGTCCGCTCGGCTCGACGCGATCGTTGGCGCTCTGGGTCTACGAGCAGTTCGGGTTCGGCAACATCTCCGCCTCGATGGCCGGCTCGGTGCTGCTGCTCATCCTGGTGGCGATCGTCGCCGCCGTCCAGTTCAGAATGCTGAGGCCGAAACATTGAAGACGATCTCGCCCACGCGCCTGGCGATCACCTACACGGTGCTCATCGTCGTCGTCGTGCTCATGCTGCTGCCGTTCGTCTGGCTGTTCTTCGGCTCGTTCAAGACGCAAGGGGAGTTCCTCTCCAACCCGGGGGCCTGGTTCCCGGAGTCGTTCCAGCTCCAGAACTACGTCACGCTGTTCGCCGAGCGCGGCTTCGGCGGCTACATGGTCAACAGCATCGTCGTGTCGGTCGTGGCCGTGCTCGCGAACATCCTGTTCAGCGCCATGGCCGGGTACGCGTTCGCGAAGCTCCGATTCCGCGGCAGGAACTGGGTGTTCCCGCTGGTCGTCGTCTCGATGATCGTGCCGTACGTCGCGCTGTTCGTGCCGCAGTTCGTCATCGTCGTGCAGCTCGGCCTGGTCGACACGCTCACAGCCATCGTCCTGCCGATCCTCGTGATGCCGCTGTGCGTGTTCATCATGCGGCAGTTCGCGCACTCGGTGCCGCACGAGCTGCTGGAGGCCGCGCGCATCGACGGCGCCGGTGAGCTGCGACTGTTCTTCCGGATCTTCCTGCCCCTGTCGGGGCCGGCCCTGGCCACCGTCGGCATCCTGTCGTTCCTGGCCTCGTGGAACAACTTCCTGTGGCCGCTCGTGGTCGCTCAGTCGCAGGACGTGTACACGGCCCCGGTGGGTCTGGCCGTCGCGTCCCAGGCGTCCAACACGATCTCGTTCGGCCTGCTGCTCGCCGCCGCGATGGTCGTGCTGCTGCCGATCCTCATCCTGTTCCTGTTCCTCCAGAAGTACTTCATCCAGGGCGTGGCCACCGCCGGGCTCAAGTAGCCCCGCTCGACCCCGCCGGAAAGGCCGACGATGCCTCGTCAGAATCTGAAGTTCGCCCTCAACGCGATCCAGTGGATCAGCGTGAAGGAGGATCCGAACGACCCCGACAGCGCCGACCTGTGGCGCTACGCCGATCCCGCCTTCGTCGCGGAGTATCCAGACGTGCTGCGCGAGATCGGGGACGCGGGCTTCGAGGCGGCGATGATGGAGGTGCTCGACACCCAGACGCTGCAGAACTACAAGGCGATGCTCGACGCGTCCGGGCTGCAGCCGGCGCCCGGGTATCTGCAGGTGCCCATCCCGTCCGACCACGGCGGGCGCCTGGAGCGCGGCAGCTTCGAGCGCGCCCACTGGTTCGACCTCACGCGCCGCCGCGCCGAGGAGTCGAACTACATGGGCCTGGACACGATCTTCATCGCCCCCGAGGTGAACTACGAGGGCCCGCGGTTCAAGGACCGCGTCGCCGTCGGCCACGACTTCAGCCAGGACCGGCTCGACGAGGTCGTCGAATACCTCGCGGACGCCTGCGAGGTGCTCAAGGCCGAGGGCATCCGACCCGGCCTGCACAACCACGTCGGCACGTGGGTGGAGACCGAGCCGGAGATCGACCACGTGCTGGGACAGATCGACGAGTCCCTGCTGGGCGCCTCCTTCGACGTCGGACACCTGGAGTGGGCGGGCATCGACGCGCCGCGCTTCCTCGCGAAGTGGGCGGACCGGCTCGTCGACCTCCATGTGAAGGATCTCGACGTCGACGTCGCGCGGGCGAGCCGCGAGGCGCCGACCACGTATCGCGAGGCGACCGACAAGGGCCTGTTCCTGGAGCCGGGCCTGGGCGGACTGGACCTGGTCGGAGCCCTCGACGCGCTGCCCGCCGACTTCGGCGGCTGGGTGATCGTCGAGGTCGACCGCGCTTCGATGGACCCGGTCGACAGCGCCCGGGTCTCGGCCGAGTGGGTGCGGCGCATGAAGAGCGGCGAAGCGGCCTGACCGATGGGAGGCCGTTCATGAGCACCGGGTCCACGCACCCTGTCACCTTGTTCACTGGTCAGTGGGCTGATCTTCCGTTGGAGGAGGTGGCTCGGCTCGCGGCCTTGTGGGGGTATGACGGTCTGGAGGTCGCGGCGTCGGGTGATCACCTCGATCTGAGGCGTGCGGACGAGGACGATGTCTATGCGCGCTCGCGTCTGGAGGTCCTCGACCGGCATGGGTTGAAGGTCTATGCGATTTCGAATCACCTCGCAGGTCAAGCGGTGTGTGACGTGCCGATCGACTTTCGTCATCGGGCGATCGTGCGTGACTACGTGTGGGGCGACGGAGACGCCGAGGGAGTGCGGCGGCGTGCCGCCGAGGACATGAAGCGTGCTGCGCGGGTGGCTCGCAAGCTGGGGGTGGACACCGTGGTCGGGTTCACGGGGTCTGCGATCTGGCCGTACGTCGCGATGTTTCCGCCGGTGCCGGCGTCGGTCATCGACGCGGGGTATGAGGATTTCGCGAACCGGTGGAACCCGATCCTTGACGTGTTCGACGCGGAGGGTGTGCGGTTCGCGCACGAGGTGCATCCGAACGAGATCGCGTACGACTACTGGACGAGCGTGCGTGCGTTGGA
>JASGDZ010000250.1:0-19030 GCA_047606835.1 Microbacterium sp.
GAAACCCGGGTCGCGTACTCTGGTGGCGTTCATGAGAGTGAGCCGCCGCCGAGCCAAGGAGTCGCCATGACGTTCCATGTCCCCCTCGTCGACATCACCCCTTACGTCGTGGGCGGGTCGGATGCCGAGAAGGCCGATGTCGCGCGGCAGATCGACGCCGCGTGCCGCACGGTCGGGTTCATCCAGATCACCGGCCACGCCATCCCCGACGAGATCACGCACGGGCTGACCGACGCGATGGACCGGTTCTTCGCCCTCGACCCCGCGCAGAAGAAGGCGTACCGCACGCCGCCGGAGATCAACCGCGGCTACAGCCCGCCCAAGTCGGAGTCGCTGAGCCTGTCCCTCGGCGTCGAGCAGGCGAGCCGCATGAACGACTTCTTCGAGGCGTTCAACGTCGGCGCGAACCAGGCCGACTACCCCCACGCGCCGGGGCTGCCTCAGCCCGACTACGCCGACAACGTCTGGCCCGCCATCGACGGCTTCGAGCGACAGGTGCAGACGTACTTCGCCGAGGCCGCGCGCGTCGCGCGCACCATGACGGCAATCTTCGCCGACGCGCTCGGTCTTCCTGTGGACTTCTTCGCGGCGCGCACCGACCACTCGCTCGACGTGCTGCGCATGAACAACTACGCCCTCCCGCCGGGCACCGACGTGCGCCTCGACGGCGACCTCATCGGCATGGGCGAGCACACCGACTACGGCATCGTCACGATCCTGTGGGCCGATCAGGTGCGCGGCCTGCAGGTGCTCGCGACCGACGGCTCCTGGAACGACGTGTCTCCCGCCGACGGGGCGCTGCTCATCAACCTCGGCGACGTCACCGCGCGGCTCACGAACGACCAGTGGATGTCGACCCTGCACCGCGTGAAGCCCCCCGTGATCAATGGCACGATCGAACGGCGGCGGTCGGCGGCGTTCTTCCACGACGGCAACGTGGATGCCGTCGTGGAGACGCTCCCGCAGTGCATCGATTCGCAGCATCCGGCCCAGTACGAGCCGATGACGATCGGCGAGCACATCGCCGCGAAGCTCGCCGGCTCGCGCGCCGGACGCAAGAACGAGAACGCCGAGCGCGAGAGCGCCCGCGTGCTCGCCAGCCAGCGGTAGCGGGCCGACGGCGCGCGCCGTCACTCCAGCAGCGAGGGGCTTCGGGAACTCGGCGTCTCGGAGTGCGCGATCAGCCGGCGCGCAACCGGCCGACAGCCTCCTCGAAGGCGTGCACGACGGCATCGATGTCGCGCTCGGTGTTCGTCGGGCTCACCACGATGTAGCCGCCGAGATTGCCGACCAGCACGCCCCGGTTCAGAAGCGCGATGAAGAGGTAGTCCCGCAGCCCCGGCACGGGATCCGGGGCGCGTGCACCCTCCCCGTCGCGCACGGGATCCGCGCGGAACGAGAGGCCCAGGATCGCGCCCAGCGAGTTTATGCGCCAGGGCAGCTCCGCGCGCGATGTCGCTTGGGCCAGACGCACCGACAGCTCCTGCGAGAGCTGGTTCATGCGGTCGTAGGCGTCGGGCGTCATCACCTCGGTGAGGTACTTGCGCGCGGCGCGGAGCGTGAGAGGGCCGGCGGTCACGGTCGCGCCGTACCCCGCAAGCCTCCATCCTCCACCGGTCGGACCCTCCAGAACTCGCCCAGCAGCCTCGGCGAGTTCGAGACGCATGCCGAGGGCGCCGATCGGAAGACCCGCTGCGAGCGACTTGCCGAGGGAGAGGAAGTCGGGCTCGATGCCGAACTCCCGACCGGCACCCCGATACCCGGCTGCTCCCGACTGCGTCTCGTCGACGATGAGCAGCGTGCCGCGCTCGCGGGTCAGCGTGTTGAGCGCCGCGACGAACTCCGGCTCGGGCAGCGCGACACCGCCCCCGTTCGTGAGCGCGGGTTCGGCGAGCACGGCGGCCACCTGCTCGTCGGCGAGGGCGTTCGCCAGCTCGCCGGGGTCGTTGAATCGCAGCATCCGCACGGCATCGCCCGCGGCGGGGGCGCTGCCCGGCTCGTTCGGGTGAAGCTCCTCCAGCGAGCCGTGATAGGCGCCGCGGAACGCGACGATGAGCGGCCGCCCCGTGATCGCCCGCGCCAGGCGGATCGCCGCGCGGTTCGCCTCGGTCGCAGACAGCGTGAGCTCCCAACAGGGCAGGCCGTAGCGCTTCGCCAACTGTTCCCCCACCGGCCCGGCGTCCTCCGTCGTCCACCCCGTGACCACGCCAGGACCGGGGACGTCGGAGGCGATGATCTCGCGCAGCACCGAGCCGTGATGACCGCCCATGGATGCCGTGCCCGACAGGCCGAAGTCGTGGTACGCGTTGCCGTCCACATCGACCAGATGGGCACCGTCCGCCTGCGAGATCGCGAGCGGGAACGGCACCGCATAGGCGTTCACCCAGTGAAACGGCACGCCTCCCAGCAAGTGCGTCGCCTCGCGCTGCACGCGCTCGCTGCCCGGATGCTTGCGGCGGTAGAGATCGATCTCCTGCTCGAGCAGTCGACTGACGTGGGCGGGGTCGAGCCCGCCGTTCGCGCCTTCGGCGCCCGGTGCGATGGCGCTCATCGCGCGTCTCGCAACGCCCGCGTCCGGTCGAGGTCGAGCTCTCCTGCCGCTGTGACCGCGACGCCGTAGACGGACTCTGCGCGGTCGCGCGAGACCCATTCGCTCAACACGTCTTCGAGCACCGCGGCGGGATCGCGCTCGAGCGGTGAACCATAGCCGCCGCCGCCGCAGGCGCGCGAGATGATGGTCTCACCCGGCTTCAGCACGAGGTCGCCGTCGGCGGGCAGGTCCCGCTCCTGGCCGTCGGGCAAGCGGAGCGCTGCGGACGATCTGCCGCCGTCTCCTCCTCCGCGCACGCCCTTGGCCGGGTTCAAGTAGCCGCCGGCGCTGTAGATCACGCGCAGCTCGGCGCCGACAGGCGTGTACTCCACGAGGTTTCCCGGCGCGCCTCGAAACGTGCCCGCGCCTTCGCTGTCCTGCAGCACACGCTGGGTCTCGATGCGGAAAGGGAAGCGCATCTCCGCCATCTCCACGCCTTCGCGGCGCACGACGCCCGCCGCGCCGACGTGCCCGAGGCACAGCACGCCGTCCTGCTGGGGAGCGCCGCCGCCGCCGGAGGATGCGAAGAACACCTGGTTGATGAAAGGCGCGCCGCTTCTGGGGTCGACGCCCGAGATCACCGCGTCAGCCGGCGGCATCACATAGCCGGCCTCCGCCATCCCGATCCCGTCGCCGAGCGCGGCGAGGCCCGCCTGCACGGCATTGGCCAGGCGCTCGGCGACGCTGGTGGTCGCGAGCGAGCACGAGACCGGATGGCGGGGGATCCCCACGACGCAGTTCTCGCGCAGCCGCACGTCGACTCTGCGGAAACTGCCGGCGTTGATCGGCACATCCGAGGAGACCGAGTTGAAGACGCCGATCATCGCGGCCGTGCGGGAGGTCGCCTCGGTGAGGTTGAGCCCGGACGGCACGCAGTCCGGGTTGTCGCGCAGGTCGATCACCACGCGTGCCGCGTCCGGATCGACCTCGACGGTCGCCGAGATCGGGATGCCGTCCGGCGCGGCGGGCGTCGGATCGAAGACGCTCGTCTGGGTGACGGTGCCCCGCGGCAGCTCCCGCAGCGACGCGATCATGCGCTGCTCGGAGTAGTCGAACCATTCGCTCGCGTAGCGCTCCAGCGCATCCCACCCGAGCTCCTCGCCGAGCGCGAGCAGCTGCCGCTCGCCGACACGCGCGGATCCGAGCAACGCGAGGTAGTCGCCCCACCATTGGTCGGGCACCCGCAGCCGCATGCGGCACATGCGCACGATGTCGTCTATGTGCTCGTAGTCGCGCTGCACCTGCACGCCGGGGAAGATCAGCGCGCCCTCGTTGTAGACGTCGTGCGCCCCCGACACGTACGTGGTCGGCACGGCGTTGCCGCAGTCCGCCTGATGTGCCTTTGCGAACACGGTGAAGCGGTGCACACCGTCGCGATCGACGACGGGCACGAGCATCGTGTAGTCGGCCGCGTGCGAGTTGCCGTGATAGGGACTGTTGTGAAGGAAGGCGTCGCCGGCGTCGAACGTGTCGTGAAACTCGCGCAGCGAAGCCGCCATCAGGTCCGGCCCGCTCATCACGTGGATCGGCAGGCTCTCGACCGAGGTGAGCAACTCGTCGCCCGACGTCACGATGCCGCACGAGAAGTCGTTCGCGGTGTTGATCACGCCCGACCGGCCGGTGCGGTAGAGCGTGTTGACCATGCGGCGCACGATGGCGTCGAATCGGCTGGTCAGCACCGCGAGCGCGATGCCCCGGGCATCCCCGCCCGGGTGAGGGGCGTGCTCTGCAACGGTCATGGGCCGGTCTCCTCCAGCTTGATGCGAAGACTGCCGTCTTCGGTGCGCCATGCCGAGGCGCCGGCGTCGATCACCACGGTGTTCATGTCGAGCTCGACCAGCGCGGGTCCTTCGACCCGCTCTCCGGGGTGCAGCGCCGCGAGGGCGTGGACGGGCACGTCGAGTCGGCCGGTCTTGCGGAAATAGGTGCTGCGCGACGGATGGCTGTCGATGTCGACCGAGTGCGTCATCCGCACGGCGCTCTGGTCGTGTATCTTCGCGTTCGCGCGCAGCTTCCAGGTGATGATCTCGATGGGCGAGCTCTCGTCTTGGACCGCGAAAGTGCGCAGGTGCAGGGCATGAAAGCTCGCCACCAGCGCGGCCACGTCGTCGGCGGTCAGGCTCGGCTCGCTTCCCTGGGCGCCGGACACGCGGATCGGCAGCTCCAGGTCCCAGATCTGGTTCGGGTAGCGGGCTTCGATGATGTACTCGAGCTGTTCCCCGATGCGGTCTCGCCCGGGTCCGTCGAGGAACGCCTGAGCGCGGCTGCGCAGCTCCCGCAGCACGTCTGTGGCGCCGTTCAGATCCAGCGTCGCCGAAGAGCCGGGCCAGGGGATCTCGAACTCGTCGCTCAGGTCGCTGCCGAGTGCGCCGAAAGCGCTCATCACGCTGGCCGCGTTCGGCAGCAGCACGTCGGAGACTCCCAGGCGCGCGGCGATCGACACGGCGTTGAGGCCGCCCGCCCCGCCCCCCGCGACAAGGACGGCCTCGCGCGTGTCGATGCCCTGGCTCAGCGTGATCTCCTCCACGCCCCCGACCATGCGTTCGGTGGCGAGGCGGTGGATCGCCTCCGCCGCGACGTCGACGGAGACGCCCAGGGGCTCGGCGATCTTCTCGCGGATGGCATCGGCCGCCCGCTCGACATCGAGGTCCATCGCGCCCCCGAGGAACGTCTCGGGGGAGAGATAGCCGAGCACGAGGCACGCGTCGGAGAGCGTCGGCTCCGTTCCGCCCGCGCCGTACGCGACCGGACCCGGCTGCGCGCCGGCGCTGTGCGGACCGACCCGCAGCACTCCGCCCGAGTCGACCCAGGCGATCGAGCCGCCGCCCGCGCCCACGCTGCGGATGTCGACCGAGTTGAAGCCGGTGAGGTCGCTGGTGTACTTCTTGCCGATCCACGTCTCGCGCGACGTCGGCACACGGCCGTCGACGATGACGCTCACGTCGTAGGTCGTGCCGCCGGTGTCCGTCACGATGAGGCAGCGGTCGGCGAGCCCCTCCGCCTCTGCGAAGAAGCGGCCGGCGTTCGGCGCCATCGACGGCCCGGACTTGACGCTCAGGATCGGCGCGCGCGCGACCACGTGCGCGTCCTGGAACCCGCCGGCCGAGGTCACCACGAGCAGTCGCCCCGCGAAGCCGCGTTCGCCGAGCGCATCGCGCAAAGACGAGAGATAGCGGGTCATCAGCGGCTTGAGGGATGCATCGATGACGGTCGACGCCGCGCGGCGGTATTCGCGCAGTGTCGGGTTCAACCGACTCGACAGCGTCATGGCCACGCTGTCGCCGAGCTCCTCGCGCAGGATCTCCTCGACTCGGCGCTCGTGCGCGCTGTTCACGGGGGACCACAGCAGGCAGATGCCCACGGCTTCGACGTCCTCCTCCCGCAGGCGCGCCGCGATCCTGCGCACCTCGTCTTCGTCCAGCGCCGCGACGATCTCCCCGCTCGCGCCGATGCGCTCGGGCACTTCGAAGGTGAGTCGGCGAGGGATGAACGCGCGCCGGCCGGGTTGGGAGTAGTCGAACAGATCGGTGCGACCCCCTTCGCCGTAGAGCAGGATGTCGGGGTGGCCCTTGGTCGTGAGGAAGGCGGTTCTGGCCAGTGCGTCTCCGGTGGTGACCGCGTTCAGGGCGCGCGTCGTGCCGTGGATGAGCGTGTCGGTCTGCTCCAGCAGCTCGGTGAGCGCGATGCCGAGCCCTTGTGCCGCGCGCATCAGCGCGGCGAGGATGCCCACCGTGGGGTCGTCCGGTGTGGTGCGCGCCTTGAACGGGCGCAATCGCTGCGATCCGTCGTCGAGCACGAGGTCGGTGAAGGTGCCACCCGTGTCGATGGCGATGCGATAGCGGCGGGTCATCTGCATCAGCTCCTTTCGGAGGGCTCGGGGTCGATCAGGCGCGCCAGCGCGTCGCCGTAGGCGGTGAGCAGGCGCGCGACATCCTCTTCGTCGGTCTGAGGTGCGACGAGGATGCCGTTTGTGAAGGGGCCGAGCAGCACGCCCTGCTCGGCGAGGGAGAGGTGCAGGTAGTCGGAGACGACGGGGTCCACGGTGGTCCGATACTCCGCGACCGCCCGCGGCGCCCGCTCGGAGAACACCACCCAGACGCGCAACCCGGCCCGGCTCACGCTCCAGGGAGCCCCGGAGCGTTCGATGATGTCGTTGAGGCCGGCCTCGATCTGCTCCGCCCGTGCGACAGAACGCGCGTAGGCGTCCTCGGTCGACGCGGTCTGCAGCACTGCGCTCACCGCGGCCACTCCGAGCGCGTTTCCGGCGAGGGTGCCCCCGAAGCCGGCGTGGTTGGCGTGCGAGCCACCCGAGCGCAGGTAGTCGTCGAGACCTCGGGCGACCTCGTCGGTCATGCCCCACAGCCCGACCGGCACGCCGCCGCCGAAGCTCTTGCCGAGGGTGAGGATGTCGGGCTCCAGCCCCCACTGCCTCGTGAATCCACCGATGCCTGCGACGATCGTCTGCGTCTCGTCGAGGATGAGCAGTGCGCCGTGCAGACGTGTCAGGCGGCGCAGCTCATCGTGGAACCCGGGATCGGGAAGCATGAGCGCACCGTTGCTGAGGGCCGGCTCGGTGATGACCGCGGCGATGTCGCCGCGCTCCAGCTCGGCGCGCAGGGCCTCGAGATCGTTGAACGGCACGATCGCCGTCGTGCGTTCGAAGTCGACACCCAGACCGTGCACGCCGGGCAGCTCGCGCGCATCGCCGTGCTCGTCCAGCACGAGGTGCAGTTCATCGATCGAGCCGTGGTACTTGCCGTCGAAGACGAGCACTCTGCTGCGGCCGGCAATGGCCCTCGCCACCCGGATCGCCGCACGATTGGCATCGGTCGCGGACAGCGTGAACTGCCACTGGGGCAGCCCGAAACGGCGGGCGAGCTCGGTTGCGACCTCACCCGCCTCCTCGGTCGGCAGCATGGTCTGGGCGCCGCGGCGCAGCCGCTCGGAGACTCGTTCGGCCACCTCGGTCAGGCCGTGCCCGAACAGCGCGGCGCTGTCGCCGAGGCAGAAGTCGAGGTATTCGATCCCGTCGACGTCGGTGAGCCGGTTGCCGATCGCGTGATCGACGTAGATGGGATGCGGAAGCGGCCACTGCGAGAACCAGTGCATCGCCGTGCCGTAGGGCAGATGGGCGCGCTGCTCCTGCGAAGCTCGCCGCGAGTTCGGGCGACGGGATGCGAAGCTCTCGCGCAACTGCGCCGTGTGGGCGCTCGCGCGCTCGCGCACGCGCTCGGCGTTCCAGCGACTCATCGAGCATCCCCGCGTCCGCCGCTTCGGTCGCGTCTGGCCACGGTGTCGAGTGTCGGCGTGTACGTGACGAGATCCTTCACATACGGGCTTGCCGGGTTGCTCAGCACTCGGCGGGTCTGCCCGGACTCCTCGATGCGACCGTCCTTGAGCACGAGAACGCGATCAGCGATGTCTGAGACGAGTGCGATGTTGTGTGTCACGAAGAGGTAGGAGAGGCCGGTCGTGTCGCGCAGGTGCATCAAGAGGTCCATGATGCGGCTTTGGACGACGACGTCGAGTGCCGATGTGATCTCATCGCAGATGATGAGCTTCGGATCGGTCACCAGCGCGCGTGCGATGGCGACGCGTTGACGCTCGCCGCCGGAGAGCTTCGAGGGGAGGAGGCCGGCCTTGTCGGGGCTCAGCCTGACCAGCTGCAGCGCGTCGAGCGCGGCGCGGCGGTGCTGCGCAGCCTTGGCCGAGTGCACGGTCTTGCGGGCGAACACGATGCTCTCGAGAACAGTCGCGCGGGGGTTCAGAGCCGAGTGCGGACTCTGGAAGATGTACTGCAGCTCGCGCCGCTCCTCGCGCCCGCGCCGCGATGAGCGGGTGGCGAGGGCCTTCCCGCGCCACGTCACGTCGCCCGTCCACTCGTGGTGGAGGCCGATGAGACTGCGCGACAGGGTCGTCTTGCCCGACCCTGACTCTCCGACGACCGCGACGCATTCCCCCGGCGACACCGACAGATCGACGGCGCGCAGCACCTGATGCTTGCGGTACGACGCGCTCAGACTCGACACCTCGAGCACGGGCGGCGACTCCACGGACTCGACCGGTTGCGGATGCTGAGCAGTGAAGGAGAACCCGGGAACCGATGCGAGCAGCTCCTTCGTGTACTCGTGTCGCGGAGCTCTCAGCACCTCTGCGGCCGCGCCCCGCTCGACGATCACCCCGTGGCGCATCACGGCGAGGTCGTCGGCGAGACCGGGCAGGACGGCGAGGTCGTGCGTCACGTAGAGCCCCGCGATCCGGTGCTGGGAGCAGAGCGAGCGCACGAGCTCGAGGATGCGGTGCTGCGTGATCACGTCGAGGCCCGTGGTCGGCTCGTCCCACACGACGACGCGCGGGCGGGGGGCGATCGCGATCGCGATGCCCACACGCTGCAGCTGCCCGCCGGACAGTTGATGGGGAAAGCGCTTCTGAAACTCTTCATCGGAGGGCAGACCGACCGATTCCAGTGCCTCGGCTGTTCGTGCCCGACGCTCGGCGACACTGAGGTCGGGTGCTCCGGCTGCGATGCACTCCTGCAGTTGGTCGCCGATCCGCAGCGCAGGGTTGAACGCGGCGCGCGGATCCTGCGGCACATAGCTCACCCGGGAGCCGCGCAGCGCCAACAGGCCGTCGGCATCGAGTGACCGGACGTCCACGCCCTCGATCCGCACGCTCCCGGCGACGATCTTCGCACCCGACCGCATGTACCCGAGCAGTGCCATCGAGACTGTCGTCTTGCCCGACCCCGACTCGCCCACGAGGCCCAGGACGCGGCCGGGTGCGATGGCCAGGCTGACCGAGTCGACGATCACGCGCCCGCCGGCCACCTCGACGGTCAGCCCCGAGATCTCGACCGCATTCTCGACATCCACGCGCTCCCCTTCCCGAACCGCGCTCATCCCAGCGCCTTCGTTGCCACCCGGCGCGAGAACGCCTCGGCGAGCAAGTTGGTCCCGAGCGCGTACACGGCGATCATGAAGACGGGTGCGAGCACCGCGATCGGCTGGAAGGTGAGCCCCGTGCGGTTCTCATTCACCATCAGCCCCCAGTCAGCGGCCGGCGGCGCGATGCCCTGGCCGATCATGCTGAGGCTGGCCATCGCCACGATCGACCAGACCACGCGGATGCCGAACTCGACGGTGAGCGTCGAGATGATGTTCGGCGCGATCTGGATCATGAGGATCCGGGGCCACGAAGCCCCGATCGCCTGCGCGTGCTCGACGAATTCGCGTCCGGCGACCTCGACGGTTGCGCCACGCGCGACGCGGGCCACCTGCGGAATGTGCGAGATGCCGATCAGCAGCGTGAGCAGCCACAGCGAACGGCCGAGCCCCGACACGAACAGCAGCACGAAGACGATCGTCGGCAGCGACAGCACGACGTCGGAGAGGCGCATCAGGATCTCGTCGAGAACTCCCCGGCGGAAACCGGCGACCATGCCGATGACGGATCCGAGCGCGACGCCGATCAACGCGGCCGCGAGCGAGGTCCAGACGACGCTGACTCCTCCGTGGAGCAGTCGACTCAGCAGGTCCTGCCCCAAGAAGTCCGTGCCGAGCAGGTTGGTGCCGCTGGGCGGGGCGAAGGGCGCCCCCGCAGCCTCGTCGATGCCGTATGGCGCGACGAGGGGGCCGACGAAGGCGACGAGCATCGTGAGGGCGACCAAGACGATGCCGGTCAGGGCGAGCGGGTCCGTGAAGAACCCGCGGCGCGCACGACGCGCGGTCAGGGGGGCGGTCATCGCGCTGTCCTCAGCTTGGGGGTGACGAGCACGGTGAGCACGTCGGCGAGCAGATTGAACAGGATGTATCCGGTGGCCATGATCACCACCACGAACTGCACCACGGGCAGGTCGCGCTGCATCACGGCGTCGTTGAGCGCCATGCCGATGCCCGGGTATTGGAAGAGGTACTCGACCACGATCGTGCCGCCGAGCAGGAACGCGAGCGTGAGCGCCGCGGCTTGCAGCGCCGGCGCCAAACCGTTGCGGATCGCGTGATTCCACACCACGCGCGATTCGCGGATGCCGCGCAGCCGCGCCATCTCGATGTACTCGGCGCCCATGACGTCGAGCATCGAGGCCCGCATCTGCCGGCTCGTGTAGGGCAGCACCACGATGACCAGCGTCAGCACGGGAAGCACCAACACGTCGGGCTCGGCGAGCGGATTCCCGGTCTCCGAGATCGAGACCGCCGGGAGCAGGTGGAACAGCCCGGTCGAGAAGAGCACGATCAGCAGAATGCCGATGACGAACTCGGGCAGGCCGGCGATCACGATGGACACCGTGTTGACCAGCCAGTCGGCGAAGCCTCGCGGGCGCAACGCCGCTGAGACTCCCGCGGCGATGGCGAGCGGGATGCCGATGACCGCGGTGCACGCGACGAGGACGAGTGTGTTCGCGAGGCGCGGCATCACGTATTCGAGCACCGGAACCCCGGAGATCAGCGATTCCCCGGGATTGCCCGTGACCAGCCTTCCGAACCAGCTGCCGAACTGCACGATCAAGGGTTCGTTCAGCCCCATCGACTCGCGCAGCGCAGCGACAGCCTCGTCCGTCGCAAGTCGGCCGAGGATGACGCGTGCGACATCGCCCGGAAGGATCGAGGTCGCGAAGAACACCACCACGGCCACCGTGAACAGCGTGCCCGCGCCCGCGAGCAGGCGGAACAGGATCCACCGGTGCCTCCTCCAGGCGGAGGAGACTCCGGTGGGGGGAGGGGGAGAGGTCACTCAGACACGCTCACCCGGTTGAGGCCGCGCCACACGCTCATGCCGTTGAGATCTTGCTCGACCCAGCCGCTCGTCTTGTCGGAGACTCCCATCAGCGTGTTGCGGAAGACCGGGATGATGTTGCCGCCCTCCTCGAACTGGATCTTCTGCATGTCCTGCAGGAAGGGGGTGCGCTCCTCGGTGGTCATCGCCGCCGAGGCCTTCTCGAACAGAGCGTCGTACTCCTCGTTCGAGAAGTGGGTGCCGTTGTTCATGGCGCCGGCGGCGTCGGTCTGCGCCGCCATGGTGATCTGGCTGAGCGCGCCGTAGCTGTCCACGCCGAAGTCCCAGTCCATGTAGCCGCCGAAGTAGGTGGCTTCGTCCTTCTCCTCGAAGGCGATGTCGAGGCCGATCTCCTTCGCGTTCGCCACGATGATCTGCGCGGCTTCGGCGAAGCCCGGCCAGGTGGCGAGCACCGCTTGCGTGCCCTCTGCGCCGGCTTGCGCGATGAGCGCCTTCGCGCCCTCGATGTCGCGCTCGCGCACGAGAGAGTCGTCATAGGCCGCGTCGAAGCGGCCGTAGACATCTGAGCCGACGATCCCCTGGCCGCCGTAGGCGACCTCGTTGATGCGGTCGCGGTCGAGGCACATGCGCAGCGCCTGGCGTACCCGGTTGTCTGCGAACGGGCCCTCGTCGGTGCGGACGCGGAAGAGCTGGAACTGACCAGACTCGCGGCTGACGATGTCGGTGCCATCGCCGCTCTTGAGGCGCTCGACCTGGTTGCCCGGCACGCCGGTGATCGCGTGGACCTGGCCGGAGACGAGAGCGTTGACGCGAGCGTCGTTGTCGATCAGCACCTGCAGCACGAGCTCGTCCGCCTTCGCGGCCTCGCCGTGATAGTTCTCGAACCGCTTCCACACGACGCTCTTGCCCGGATCGTGGGAGACGAACTCCCAGGGTCCGGTGGAGACCGGGTGCTCGACGTCGAAATCGCTGGGGATGATGCCTTGGACGCTGCCGTCGCCGAGCGCGAGATCGAGCCAGCCATGAGGCTTCGACATGGTGAAGCGCACCGTGCGGTCGTCCATCGCCTTCATCTCGGCGATGGGGGCGAGCAGACCCGCGGCGATCGCCCCGGTGTTCGGATCGAGGATGCGGTTGTAGCTGAAGATCACGTCTTCGGCGGTGACGGTCTTGCCGTTGTGGAACTCGATGCCCTCGATCAGGCGCATCGTCCACTCGGTGCCGTCCGCGTTCGGCGTGATCTCCTCGGCCAGCACGTTCTCGAGCTCGAAGCTGCCGTTGATCTGCGAGGCGTTCTCGTACATCGCGACCGCGACGAAGTTGTGCAGCTCGTCGAAGGCGGTGTGGGGATCGAACTGGGTGGCGATGGTGCCGCCGTTGATGCCGATGCGCAGCTGGCCGCCGGTCGAGCCGCTGGAGATGGCGGTGGTGCCCGTGCTGGTGTCGCAGCCTGCGAGCAGTGTCGAGGCTCCGAGGGCCCCGACGCCGACAGCCGCGTAGCGGAACAGCGTGCGTCGATCGAGCTGGATGCGGGAGAACACGCTGCGACTGCCGGGAACGGGTGCGGTCATTGGGAGTGACTCCTCTTCACGATCACTGGGGCCACGACACGTGGAATGGTGCTGGTCTCGAGTCGCGGGGACGGTACGTCGGTACGCTACCGAGATCGACAGAGGCAGACTTGTCGAGATGCGAAGAGGATGCGGCAAAAGGCGCATCCTTGGCCGACATCGGCCGGTTACAAAGGCCGCCTACCCTGGACTGCATCATGGGACGCAGAGTCGTCGGGGAGCATCCCGAGGTCGGGTCTGATCTCGATGTCGACACCGATCGGTCGAAGCCGGAGGATCGGGAACGCGACTGGGAGCTGGCTCTGACTCGGCTGCTCGGCCCCGTCGAGGTCGAGTTCTCCGGCGAGCCGCTGACTCGGGGCCGCCTGCAATCGCTCCGTCTCGGCGACTGCGTCGTCGCGTCGATAGACGCGCACGCACACCGCGCGCGCCGCACGCCGCAGCTCATCCGCGACCACGGACCCGATCCCGATCCAGATCTCATGCTGACCCATCAGCTGAGCGGGTTGTGCGTCATCCGTCAGGGCGGACAGACGCTGCTGCTTCGACCGGGCGAGTTCGCGGCGACCCACCTCGGTCGTCCCTCCGAGATCATCGTGAACGGTCATCACGAGCGGGTCGCTGTGGTGATCCCCCGTTCAGCGCTTGCCCCGCTGGTCGGCGATGTCGATGCGCTGCCCCTTTCGACGATCGGCACGTCCGATGGGCCGGCGCGGATCCTCGGCAGCGTGCTGGAAGGACTCTATTTCAACCGCGCGCTGCTCGATCCGTTCGATCGGCTCTCGGCCGGGACGTTCATCCGCGATCTGGCGGGCGCGATGCTCCGGGCCCAGGCCCGACTCCCGCTGCTGGTGGACGACCATGCGCTGACCGATGTGCTCTCCTTCATCGAGCACAACCTGCGCGATCCCATTCTCACGCCCGCCGTCGTCGCGGCGAGCCGGTTCATGTCCGTTCGCTCTCTGCAGTTGCTCTTCCAGCCGCACAACTGGACGCCGAGCGGATGGATCAGACATCGCCGCATGCAACACGCGCTGCACGATCTTTCGACCGCCGACAGCACCGTCACCGTGTCCGACATCGCGCGCGCGTGGGGCTTGACCGACCTCGCTCACTTCAGCCGCCTGTTCCGTCAGGCCAATGGCGTCTCGCCGAGAGAGTACCGCCGGAGCGTCAGAGAGGGTCGGGTAGCGCGCCCGCCCGCGCAGCTGACGAGCAGCGAGGACTTCTTCCGCAACGCTCCGGGTCACAGGGCTGAGGGGCTCGATGCGCCGTGACAAGGCCCCTGGGCGTCGGTGCTCCCTGCGACGTGGAGGAGGCGGCGCACAGCCTCTTCCGAACAGCTCCCGTTCGCGCGCGCCGTCACTCCAGCAGCGGGGTGAGCGCCTCGACGAACGGGGCGAGCCGGTCGGTGACGTACACATCCAGGTCCCCTGCCGGTCTGGCCTGGTCGGCCCATCGCGTCGTGGCGCTGACGACGACGGCCAGCAGCGCGTCGACGACGTGGCGCACGAGCTCGGGGTCGGCGTCCGGCCTGCGCGTCCGGCCGTGCGCGACGAGCAGGTCGGCGAGGTCGCTCGTGCGCAGCGCGACGTCGGCGCGCAGCTCGTCGTCGCCGCGCACGATCTGCCAGCGCAGGGCGAGGGCATCGTGTTCGGCGCGCGCGAATCGCAGCGCGGCCGCGATCGCCCCGGCCATCGCGGGCACGACAGGGGCATCGCCGCTGGAGGCGAGCGCGTCGCGCAGGCGCGTCACGCTCGCGTCGAACTCGTCGGCCATGAGGTCGCGCTTGGCGGGGAAGTAGTGGAACAGGGTCGTCCGGCTGATGCCGGCCGCGTCCGCGACCTGTTGCAGCGAGGTGGCCGCATAGCCCTGACGCAGGAAGAGCGCACGTGCGACATCCCGGATCGCGGCGTGCGTGGTCTCGCGCGGACGCCCTCGGCTTCTCCCCGTCACCGTCCGATTCTCGCGCACCCCTGGGAATAAGTGAACAGTGGTGAGATAATCTGTCCGGTGGGGCGCGCAGCGCCGACGTTCGTCGCCTGGCCCCCACGGGAAGGATGCCACGGTGCCCATCACGACTCTCGATCCGGCCGCCGCTCTCATCGTCGTCGACCTGCAGAACGGGACGACCGCGGCACAGACCGCGCACCCCGTCGAGGGCGTGATCGACAATGCCGCGCGCCTGGCCGCGGCCTTCCGGGAACGGGGTCTGCCGGTGGTGCTCGTCCGCTACGACCCCGCACAGGCTCCGGTCGGTCGCGCCGAGCTCGGCGGGCGGATGCCCGAGGTCCCGCCCGGCTTCACCGATCTCGTCGCGCGGCTGCAGCCGGCACCGGGCGACCTCGTCGTCACGAAGGGCGGCTGGAGCGCGTTCGCCGGCACGGGGCTGCACGACCAGCTGGCCGGGCTCGGCGTCACCCAGGTGGTGCTCGCCGGGGTCGCGACGAGCTTCGGCGTCGAGTCCACCGCGCGCGCCGCGTACGACCTCGGCTACCACGTGACCATCGTCACCGACGCGATCACCGACCGGATCCCCGACGCGCACGACCGCTCGGTCGCCGGAGTGTTCCGCGTGCTGGGTGAGACCGGCGTCACCGACGACGTCGTCGCCCTGCTCCCCGCCTGAACCGTCCATCCCCCCACTCCCGAGGAGCACTCATGAGATCCGTCCACGTCGTCGCCCCCGACACCAACGCCTGGGTCGAGGTCGACCAGCCCACCGCCGGTCCCGCCGACGTCCTGCTGAAGATCAAGGCCTGCGGCATCTGCGGCTCGGACGCGCTGTACAGCCACAACGGCGGTATCCCCCCGCGCATCGGCGCGACCCCGCTCGGGCACGAGCCCGCCGCGGAGGTCGTCGAGGTGGGCGCCGAGGTGGAGGACATCGAGGTCGGCGACCACGTCGTCATCGACACGATGGCGTTCACCGACGGGCTGCTCGGCTCCGGCGGCGCCCAGGGCGCCCTCTCGGAGTACGTGGTCGTCAAGGACGCCCAGCTCGGGCGCCAGCTCAAGGTCATCCCGAAGGACGTGCCGTGGACCGTCGCGGCGCTCAACGAGCCGATGGCCGTCGCCTACCACGCCGTCAACCGCACGAACCCGCAGCCGGGGGCCAAGGTGGTCGTCTTCGGCGCCGGGCCCATCGGGCTGGGAGCGGTGCTGGGGTACCGGCGCCGCGGCGCGTCGCACATCGTCGTGGTCGACATCCTGCCGTCGCGGCTGGACAAGGCGCTGCAGGTTGGCGCCGACGCCGTCGTCAACTCCGCCGAGGAGGACCTCGCGGCGCGCCTCGTCGAGCTGCACGGCGACGGCGCCACGGTCTTCAACCGCGGCACGCGAGCGGGCACCGACGTCTACCTGGATGCGGCGGGTGCGCCGAGCATCCCGCCGACCGTGGCCGGCATCGCCAAGCAGGGGGCGACCCTGGGCGTCGTCGCGGTGCACAAGCGCCCCGTCGAGCTCGACTTCGGCGGCATCCTCACCTCCGAGCTCACGCTGGTGTGGTCGATGGGGTACCCGACCGAGATCTTCGAGGTGACCGACGACATCGTGGAGAACTGGGAGAAGTACGCCGTGATCGTGAGCGACCTGCTTCCGTTCGACCGGGCGCTGGAAGCTCTCGAGCTCGCGAAGACCCCCGGGGCCGCCGACAAGGTCGTGGTCACCTTCGACTGAGTTCGGGTCGGCGAGCCGCGGCGGTGCCGTCAGTAGCATGGAGCCCATGCCCGAGCGCCCGCCGTTCAGTCCCGTCATCGCGCTGCTGACGGTGTCGAGCGTGTGGGACGCACGGCTCGGCGCGGCACTGAAGGCGCTCGGGCTCACGACCCGCAAGTACGGCCTGCTCGCCCACATCCAGGCGACGCCCGGCATCTCGTTCTCAGAGCTGGCGCGCCGGTCGCAGATCACGGTGCAGACCGCGCACACGGCGGTGCGCGCGCTCGTCGCCGACGGATTCGCGACGGATGCCACGGCGCACGCCGGTGCCGCGTCCGTCCTGCGGGTGACCGACGCGGGGGCGCACGCGCTCGGGGAGGCGGACGCGCTGCTGGCCCGGCTCGACGCGGAGTTCGCGCAGGGCTCTGCGGTGCTCACCGCGGCGCTGGAGGGCCTGCACGAAGAGCCGTTCGGCGCCGGCTGACGCCTACCAGCCGGTCGTCAGCACGCGGTCGAGCGCGGCGACGAAGGCGTCCGCGCTCTCGCGCGTGAACACCAGGGGCGGCTTGATCTTCAGCACGTTCTGGTGGTCGCCGGTGGGCTGGATCATGACGCCGAGCCGCCGCATCCGCTCGCAGATCGCCGCCGTCTCCTGCGTCGCGGGCTCCCGCGTCTCGCGGTCGCGCACGAGCTCCGGCCCGAGGTACAGGCCGTGGCCGTGCACGATGCCGAGGAGAGGATGCCGCCGGCCCAGCTCCTGCAGCCGCTCCTTGAGATGGCCGCCCACCTGAAGCGCGTTGCGCTGCAGCTCCTCGTCGCGGATCACGTCGAGCACCGTGAGCCCCACGACCGACGACACCGGGCTGCCGCCCGCCGACGAGAAGAAGTAGCCCTGGGTGCGGTAGCTGTCGGCGATCTCTTTCGTCGTGACGACGGCGCCGAGCGGATGTCCGTTGCCCATCGCCTTCGCCACGGCCACGACGTCGGGCACCACGCCCTGCTGCTCGAAGCCCCAGAACCACTCGCCGAGGCGCCCGTAGCCCACCTGCACCTCGTCGGCGACCGCCACCCCGCCGTGCGCGCGCACCGCGGTGTAGACGGCGTCGAGGTAGCCGTCGGGAAGGGGGATGCCGCCCGCGTTGCCGTACACCGGCTCGGCGAGGAACGCGCCGACCGGGGTGCCCGCGGCGGCGAGGCGCTCGACCTCGGCCACGGCGTCGCGCGCGTAGCGTGCGGGGTCGGCGGCGTGCCGCCCGCGGTAGGCGTTGGGCGCGTCGACCGTGTGCGCCCACTCGGGGCGGGTGGACAGCGCGTTCGGGTTGTCGGCGACAGACGTCGACACCGCGTCGGTGAGGTCGGTCCAGCCGTGGTACGCCTCGCGCAGGGCCAGGATGTCGTGCCGCCCGGTGTGCGCCCGGGCGAGCCGCAGCGCGAGATCGACCGCCTCCGACCCGCTGTTGACGAGGAACACCTGGTCGAGGCCGTCGGGCAGCAGGGCCGCGAGCCGCTCGGAGAGCTCGGCGATCGCGGGGTGGTGGAAGCGCGAGTTCGTGTTGATCAGGCGCCACTGCTCGGCCACGGCGTTCACGAGCCGCGGGTGTGCGTGGCCGATCGAGGTGACGTTGTTGAGCGCGTCGAGGTAGACGCGCCCGTCGGCGTCCACCAGGTGGTCGCGCCAGCCGCGCACGATGAGCGGCGGCTCGGCGAAGTAGTGCTCCTGCACCCCGGCGAGGTGTTCCGTGCGCAGGCGCAGGAGCGCGGCGGGGTCGGGGCGGGGCGCGGCCGGGGCGAGCCCGAGGAGGGGAGCGGGGTCGGCGGCGACCGCCCGCCAGGCGGGGGCGAGGGAGGGGGTCACGCTCTGCGGCAGGCCCGTCGCCGACGTGGCCGTGCCGTCGTCGACGGCGATCCGGACCGTGCCGGTGAAGGTGCCGAGGCGCTCTCCCGCCGCGACGTCTGCACAACTCCGGCGATCCGTGGGCTGGAGGGTGGTTCGGGGACTGGAGCCGCTCGAACCGCCGCGAGGTTCCGGGGTTCTGCAGATGCTCAGGCGAAGACCGGACGCCGCGGTCACCGTCGCGCCCGTGTCGGTGACCGCGAACGCGCCGTCCCACGGTGCGACGAGCTCGACCGGCTCGCGCGCCGTCAGCTCGACGCCGAGCACGACGTTGTCGGGCTCGTCCTGTCCGGGGCGGGAGCGGGTCAGGCGCGGTTCGGCGAAGCGCGTCGCGACCACGCGCGCGCCGGCGCTCAGGGCCTCGGCGGCGAGGGCCGCCTCGACGTCGTCGTCGAGCCATCGCCCCTCGTGGAGCAGCGGGCTCGTCGCCGAGAGGTCGAGCACCGCGATCTCGTCGGGTCGCACGCCGGCCAGCATCGCCGCGGGCGCGGGCGCGGGCGCGGGCAGCGCGAGCGGCGTGACCTCGCTCCCCGCAGCCAGGCGGGCGAGAGCCGTGCCGACGCGCAGCGGCACGGACTGCGCCGC
>JASGDZ010000251.1:0-6397 GCA_047606835.1 Microbacterium sp.
ACCGGGTGGTCTGGCGACGAGGGCATCCTCGCCCCCGGCAAGACCGTGACGGGTGCGGCGACATACACGACCACCCAGGCGGATGTCGACGCGGGTGCGGTGGTGAACGTGGCGACGGCGTCGGGTGTGACGCCGGGTGGTGTGTCGGTGACGGCTGCGGATGAGGTGACGGTTCCGGTTGTGGCTGTTCCGGCTGTCGAGTTGGTCAAGGTGGGGTCGGTCGGTGGTTCGGGTGCGGTCGGTGATGTGGTGACGTATACGTTCACGGCGACCAACGTCGGGAACGTGACGTTGGGTGGTGTGGAGATCGTTGACGTGCTGTCGGGTTTGTCTGCTCTGTCGTATGTGTGGCCGGGGGAGGAGGGTGTGTTGGTTCCGGGTGAGTCGGTGGTTGCGACGGCGACGCTCGTGCTGACGGAGGCTCATCTGGCTGCTGGTGAGGTGGTCAACACTGCGACGGTGACCGGTGTGTCCGGTGGTGGTGATGTGGTGGTGGGGTCTGATTCGGTGACTGTGGTCATGGGTGAGTTGTCGTCCACGGGTGGCGTTTTCGATCGCGTGTTGCCGGTGGGGGCTCTGCTGGTGGTGTTGGTCGGTGTTGGTCTGTTCCTTGTGGGATCGCGGCGACGGGGGCGCGGCTCACTCCGGTCGCCCTCCTGATCGCGGTGCTGCTCACCTCGCTCGGTGGTGTGCTGTACACGCGAGACCGATCCCCTTCGTGAGGTCAAGTCCACTTGACGTAAAGCGGCCTTGACTGTAAAGTGTGCTTTACCACCTCGTATGGCGAGGACTCACGAGAGAAGGGATGTCTCATGCACGCCGTACCCGCCACATCCGGCGCCCGACCCACCTCACGCTGGGGACGCCCCCGCTTCGGTGGGGGCGGCGCGCTCCTGCTCGCGCTCTCGATCGCCGGCGGCCTGCTCATCGCAAGCGGCCTCGGGGGGCTGTTTGCGCTCTTCGAACAGGGCGGCAGCCCAGCGCTGGCCTTCGGCGTGGGAACCGCCGTCACGCTTCCCACCGCCGTCGCGCTCAGCTGGGCGCTGATGGTCGACTGGTCGACCATCGCGGGACGGGCAGAACGCGCAGAGGAGTCGATCGAGAACACGTGGTACGACCGCGCCGCAACGGGTACCTTCCACGACCTGCTCATGATCCTCGGCCTGGGCGCGGCGGCGTTCAGCGTCACCCGCCTCGCCGTCGACACCGGCCTGCTCCTCATGGTGCTGTGCGGGGTCGCCATGGCCGACTTCGCGCTGCGCTACTGGGCGACCGCGCGAGTGCACCGCTGATGCGCAACGCCGTGTCGGAGAGGCGTACGGGCGAGGGATGGTCGCAGCAGCGCCTCGCCGACGAGCTCGGAGTCTCGCGCCAGACGGTCATCTCGATCGAGAAGGGGCACTTCGACCCGTCGCTGCCGCTCGCGTTCCGTATCGCCGCGATCTTCGAGTGCCGCATCGAGGACATGTTCTTCCCCGGCACCGACGCGTGAGCGAGAAGCCGTCACGTCCACTCGTGAACGACGACGTGGAGCACAGCATCCGCCTCTCCCGATGAGCGCGACCTCGGTCCTCATCACCGGGAGGTGTGCTCCGCATCGGCCAACGCCGGCACCCGTCGCAGCGCGTTCTCGCGGTCATCGAGCACCCAGCCGACCCGCTTGATCTCGCGCAACCGGATCGCCCGAGCCACGACGCGCGCCTCGGGGAAGCGCGCGTTCGCGTCCGCCTCAATGGCGGTCAGCTGATCGGCGTGATTGAGCCAGTGCACGGTCGACAGGTTCCAATCGCTGTTGATCACACTGTGCGACAGCCGCGTCGTGCTGAGATGCGCGACGTACTGTCCGACCGCGTCGAGGAGGCGGGCAGGAACGTCGAAGAACAGGTACCCGCCCTCCGACCACCCCGACAGCGCGGCAGACACCTCGGTGCGCACGACGATCTCGCCCCCGCGCAGCAAAGCGTCCACACGCCGACTCACCGTGGTCGGATTGGTGTGCAGCGCCTGGGCGATCTCCGAGACGCTCGCGCGCGGGTTCTCCTGGAGCATCCGGGCGATCATCGCCTTGCTCTGCGCCGTGTTCGCATCGGGACGATGCGACTGCCCCTCGGAGAGCTCGCTGGCCTGGCGGGGCTCGAGCGCTCCGATCCGCCAGTCATGCCCCTCGCTGTACGTCTTGATGACCTGGCTCAGGGTACGGCGATGGATGCCGGGATGTGAAAGCGCGGGATCGGCCAGGAGCCCCTCGATGCCACGCACTCCGGAGTTGGTCTGCGTGTTGACGACGAAGTCCCACCCGCCCACCAAGGCCGAGACCGAGAACATCCCCGGTCGCTCCGCCAGCGCCTTCGCGATGTCTGCGCGGGCACGCGGAGCGCACTGCAGATGGATCTCGACGACACGCGTGTCCGGACCGTAACGAGGTCCTGGATAGCTGCTCATCCAGACCTGGCCCGTGGAACGCATGGCGTCCCAGCGCCGGGACGCCGTGGCAGCGCTCACCTGCAGTGCCGAGCCGATCGCCGCCCACGGGGCCCGAGGACGCACCGTCAGCGCATCGAGCACGCCGTAGTCGAGCTCGTCCATTGCGCCAGCGTACGACCGGCCCAGGCCGCCCGGAGAACTCACGGATGCGACGGCGTAATCGGAAGCAATTCGACCGGACGACCGGGGACATCATGAAAGGCGAACGTGGAGGGCACGACAGGGCGAGGGCCGCCGGTCGCCCAGGCGACGAACTCCCGGATATGGCGTGACTGTGCGATCCTGCTGGGCTCGTGCACGTACATCATGTGACCGGCCTCGTAGTAGTAGGCGATGATGCGATCGAAGTCGTCCGGGGCGATGCGCAGATGCGCGAACACGTTCTCGGCGGCGGCGTAGGGCGTTGATGCGTCGTAGAAGCCGTTCGCCAGGTAGACCTTCAGATCGGGATTCGAGCGCATCGCGGCGGCCAGATCCTCGGCGCTGGTGACGGACGCGTTCTCGAACTCCCGATAGGACCACGGCTCGGTGCGGCCGGCCATGAGCTCGTACCCCAGGTCGGTGCGATAGCCGAGCACTGCGCGGAAATAGTGGTTCGCCGCCGTCGCATAGGGCTGATAGATGAACTCCAGCGCGGGATCGACCGCCTGAGCGCTGAGATCGCGGCGCCCCGGGTACATCGTGAATCGCGTGTCGAGGCGCCCCGTCACCAGCTCCCGCGAACGCAACAGCTCGGCGAAGAACTTCTGATCGGTGACGCGCAGGTCCGCCGACTCGACGAACGCGGCCGACAGGCCGGTGTACGAGGCGATGCGCTCCGCGATGCGTGAACGCGCATCGGAGGACAGACGGCTGCCGCGTGCCAGTGCGATGCGGTAATCGGTGTCGGCGAACTCCTGCACCTCCTCGAGCAGCTCGCGCAGCTCGCGCCCCTCATGGAAGCCGTGATAGTGCGCAGTGGCCGCGAACGTGGGCAGGAAGTGGATGAAGGGCTCGTCGTTGCCCTCGCTGAAGAAGACGGTGCGGAAGTCGAGGATCGACGACAGCAGGATCACGCCGTTGAAAGACATCCCGTAACGACGCAGCAGGCGCGCGACGATCGCGGCTGCCCTCGTGGTGCCGTAGGACTCCCCGGCGATGAACTTCGGTGAGAGCCACCGCTCGTTCTGCGTCGTCCAGAGGCGGATGGCTTCGGAGACGAGGTCGCGGTCGCCGCTGTAGCCGTGGAAGGGTGTGGGGTCGGTGCCGACGGCTGCACGGCTGAAGCCGGTGGTCATCGGATCGATGAACACGAGGTCTGAGTCGATGAGCAGGCTCTCGGCGTTCTCGTCCAGTCCATATGGCGGCGGGACGGGTGCTCCGACGTCACCGGTTCGGATCAGATGGGGCCCGAGCAGGCCGAACTGCAACCAGACGGTCGGCGAGCCGGGACCGCCGTTGAAGACGAAGGTGACGGGGCGCGCATCGCGCTCGTCCTCGGGCGCTTCGAGGACGTACGAAGAGACGAACACGTGCGCTCGGGGGCGGTTTCCCTGGAACGCGCCGTTCTCGAAGGCCTCCTCCCGGATGACCATTCGGCCGGCGGTGGCGGTGTACGCCAGAGTGCCGGCCACGCTGTGGATGCTGTGGTGGGTGACCACGGAGTCGCCGAGCGCGTCGAGGGGCTCCTCGACGCGGTCGGTCGGGCGTGACGTCGTCTCGGCGGTGCTCATGCGAAGAAACTACCGAGCGGGGGGGATGGGCGCATCCGACGATTCCGAAATGCAAGAATCCGAGGGCCAATGATGATGAATCTCTACTGAAGGCGCTATCTACTGAGTGATTGACCGCGATGCGGCGGCAGATGTGCAGGCCGCTTAACACCTCCGATTCTCGGGCGATATTCTCGACCTCACCCGTATCGATGGCTCTGCGGCGGTCGACAGCCCACACGAAGGGACGCCCATGCCTGGTCCGCTGGAACGCTTCGCGCAAGCCCACAAGGCGGCACGCGACACGATCGGAGCCACGTTGTTCACCGTGTCGATCACGACGGATGACGGCGAATGGGTGACCAGGGCCTACACCTCGCATGAAGAGGCCTACCCGACAGGCGGACTCAAGCGAGCGGATCTGGTTGAGCCCGTCGACAGCGTCGATCTGAGTCCCGACCGTGCGTCCATCGAGGCGAACTTCCCCGAGAGCGCGCTGATCATCTCGCTCGGCTGCACCGCCGCCGTCAACGTGTCCCTCGCTGAGGACGGCAAGCTGCTCGGAGCCGTGAACATCTTCGATGTCGAGGGGCGCTACACCGCGGAGACGATCCCGAAGGCGCGGGAGATAGCCGAAGATCTGCGCGATGCGATTCGGGCCTACCAGGCCGGTGAGCGCTGACCTGGGCCGCATCGCTCGGGCGTCAACCACAGACAGAAGGAAATCACAGCAATGAGAAAGAGCAGACTCGCCCTTGCCGGTGTCGTCGCGCTGGCGCTGGCACTGACAGGCTGCGGCAGCAGTGGCAGCTCGGACAGCAACGGATCCGAAGGCAGCGACCAGGTCGTCATCGACATGGCGTTCGACGTCACGACCCTTGATCCCAGCCGGATGAACGAGCCCAGCGCGATGACCATCATGCGGGGGGTCTACGAGACCGCGCTGCGGTTCTCGTCCTCCGACGCGGGATCGCTCGAGCCGCTGCTGGCCGACTACACGATGAGCGACGATGAGAAGACCCTGACGCTCACGGTGAAGGACGGCCCGACCTTCGCCGACGGCAGCCCCATCACCGTCGATGACTTCGTGTTCACCTACCAGCGCTTGATCGATCTCAAGGGCAACCCGTCGCCGAACCTCGAGGGCGTGACGGTCACCAAGGTGGACGACAAGACGCTCACCCTGACCTCCGAGGAGGCCCAGCCCGACCTGGCGGTCACCATGGCCAACCCCTCGCTCGGAATCATCCAGAAGTCTGCGGCCGAGGAGAACGGAGCCACGCTCGATCCCACCACCGACACGGCCGAGGCGTTCTTCAACAAGAGCAGCATCGGCTCGGGTCCGTACAAGATCGAGACGGCCGACATCCAGTCGCAGATCACGCTCGTCGCCAATGAGGACTACTGGGGAGAGGCACCCGCGCTCGACCGCATCGTGTTCCGCAACGTCGCAGCGGCGACGCAGGCCATCAACGTCAAGGCAGGGACCGCCGACATCGTGACGGGTCTGTCCAGCGAGCAGGCCTCGAAGCTGCCGGATTCGGTGAACGTGACCACGGAGGCGTCCAACCAGATGCTCTTCGTGCTGCTGAACCAGGACCCGACCATCAACGAGTTCACCGCGAACGCCAAGTTCGACGAGGCTGTCCGCAGGGGCATCGACTACGACGCACTCCTCGAGCTCGCCGGTCCCGGCATGGTCCGCGCGGCCGGCATCATCCCGCCGATGATCCCGGGCGCACTCTCCGAGGACGAGGCCGTGACGACCGACCTGGATGCAGCCAAGGCTGCTCTGGAGGAATCCGGATACAACGGCGAGACGATCGAGTTCGACGTCGCCAACGACATGGTCGTGCGCGGTGTGTCCCTGCTGACCGTGGCCGAGGCGATTCAGGCGCAGCTGAAGGAGATCGGCATCAACCTCGAGCTGAACCCGCAGCCGATCACCACGGCGCTCAGTCCGTACCGCGAGGGCAAGCAGGGCTTCGCGCTGTGGTACGTCCAGCCCAGCCAGCCGCACAATTTCGAGGCCCTGAACTACCTGCCCGGCGCGCAGATGGGTGCCCGTGCCGGATGGGCCGAGGGCTCGGCTCCCGAGCTCGAGGAGCTCGGGGAGGAGATCCGCAACGCGCCTGCAGACGAGCGTGACGCGATGTTCGAGGAGTTCCAGCGCATCGAGAACGAGATCGGGCCGTTCGTGCCGCTGCTGCTCCCCCCGACCG
>JASGDZ010000252.1:0-8659 GCA_047606835.1 Microbacterium sp.
GCCGGCGAGGTCGCAGGTCCACGTTCCCGTGAACTCGTCGGTGAACGCGATCCCCGCCTGATTGTCGACGACGATCCGAAGTGAGAGGTCGCCTGCCATCTCCTCGATCCAGATCTGGGCGTGGACATCCAAGGGTGTCTCCACCGCGCTCGCCGGCATGACGCGCGGGACCCCCGTGGTCAGGCTGTCCATCTCCCAATCCCACCGCCACCCCGGCGGCGGATCGTCGTACTCGCTGATGCCCACTTCGCAGGGCATGCCGACGGGCACTCCGATCACCTCCGTGCTCTCCCCGGCGTGCAACGTGGTGCTCTCGCCCATGTCGCCGAAGCAGCTCCAGAAGACCTCGAACAGTCCGTCGAATCCGGACCCGGCGTCATCGAAGTCCACCGTGATGGTGAACCGCGCGGTGAGCTCGGTCGAGATGATGTAGGTGGTGAGGGTCAGCGCGGGACCGGGTCGGTCGCTGTGGATCGTCGAGCTCGCCGATCGGTCCTGCGTCAGCCACTCCCATCCGGCAGGAGCCGCCGGGTACTCGCGAATCGTGGCGGTGCAGGTGGCGCCGTCGGCAGTCTGGATCGGGTCGCTTTCCTCAGCCGGAGCCAGCAGCACCGTTCCGGAGGAGTCGTCTGCCCCTGTGCAGGCGTAGTCGATCGTGAAGTCTCCCGAGAAGCCCGAGTCTCCCACGGGCACATCGTTGTAGATGACGAAGGTCGCCAGCTCCGGCGACGCCTGCGCTGCGAACGCCGCGGGCACCGGCACAAGAGACACGACCGCAACGACCGCGACGACCGCGACGCTGCGGGCGCGAACCCATCTCATCCTTCGACACTATTCGAATCGCCTGCGCGGCGGGCGCCGGATCGCGTGCGCGGCGGGCGCCGGGGCCACGCGTCTGCCACACCGCCAGCTGGTCGGGTTCGAAACGCCCCCACGCCGAGACAGGCCACAGCGCGACAAACGGTCCGGCGTCTGACGCGCAACGAGCTGTCTCAGCGCGCCGCCCGCAAGCGGCGCCCGGCAGCGGGCGGACGCCGGCTACGACAAGCGGTCGACGATGTCCGCCTGGATGTCGAAGGTCACAGCGACGAGCTCGCCGTTGACCACGAGCGTGGGCGTGCCGGTGGCGTCGTCGGGCAGCGCCCGCGACTGCGCGAAATCGATGTAACGATGCGACGTGATCGCGTCCTCGAGGTCGGCGGTGACGTTCACGCCGGCATCCTCGGCGATCTGCACGATCTGCTCGTCGGTGAGGCCCGTCGTCTGCTCGTCCGGCTGGTTCGTGTACATCGCCTCCAGGAAGGCGTACGCGTTGTCGGGGTCGGCGACCGCGACCGCGTACATCGCGCTCGCGGCGCGGCTGGAGTACTCCGTGCCCTGCGACGCCGAGTCGAGGATCGCCACCGGCGTGACGGCCAGCGTGATCTCGCCGTCTGACACGAGCTGCTGGATGCCCTCGCCCTCGCTCGCCTCGAACTGCGCGCAATAGGGGCACATGAAGTCGATGTACGTCTCCACGGTGTCCGCTCCGGTGCCGAAGACGATCGCACCCGTCTCGGTGTCGATGTTCGAGCCCTCAGGCGTGGCACCGGGAGCCGTCGCGACGTTGTTCATCCACACGACGAGCCCGCCCACCACGATGAGCACCACCACCACGGCGATGCTCACCCAGATCGCGAACCAGTTCGTCTTGCGTGCTGCCGTTGCCATGTGTGTCTCTCCCAGCCCGGTTCCCGGGCTATCCGATAGGGACCGGCGTCACGCCGAACGGCGCCAGTCCCGCTGCCCCTCCGTCCGGGGCGGTCAGCACCCAGACGCCTCCATCATGCACGGCCACACTGTGCTCCCAGTGTGAGCCGTCCGTGCCGTCGATCGTCGAGACCGTCCAGCCGTCGTCCTCCACGAACGTGCGGTCGCTGCCGATGACGACCATCGGCTCGATCGCGAGCACGAGCCCCGGGCGCACCTCGGGCCCCGGGTCGGCCGTGCGGTAGTTGAACACCGACGGCGGCTCGTGCATCCTGCGCCCGATCCCGTGGCCGACGTACTCGCGCAGGATCCCGTACCCGTGACCGGACTCCTCGATCGAGGCCTGGATCGCCGCGCCCACCTCGTGCAGACGCTTGGCGGTGGCGAGCGCGGCGACGCCGGCCCACAGCGAGCGCTCGGTCACCCGCGACAGCTCCTCGCGCTGTGCGACCAGCTCGGGGCGCTCGGGGTCGGCAAGCACGACCGTGACGGCACAGTCGCCGTTCCAGCCGCGATACTCCGCACCGGCGTCGATCGACACGATGTCGCCGGGCTGCAGCATCCGCGCACCCGGGATGCCGTGCACGACCTGCTCGTTCACCGACGTGCAGACGGTGTGCCGATAGCCGCGCACGAGCTGGAAGTTCGATCGCGCGCCGCGGTCGCGGATGACGGCGGCTGCCGCGGCGTCGAGCTCCAGCGTCGTCACGCCGGGCGCGACGAGCGCGCGCACCGCGTCGAGCGCGGCCGCGGTGATGAGCCCCGGCTCCACCATCGACCGCATCTGCGCGGGCGACTTGTAGATCCCGCGGCCGAGCGCCACGTCAGGCCGCGGACGGCGCCACGATCCCGCGTGCCGTCAGTGCGTCGAGGATGCGGGCGGTCACGGCGTCGAGCGAGCCGACTCCGTCGACGGTGTCCACGAGACCGCGGCCGCGGTAGACATCGAGGATCGGCGCGGTCTCGCGCTCGTAGATCGCCAGGCGGTTCGCGATGACCTCTTCGGTGTCGTCGGTGCGGCCCTGCTCGCGGGCGCGCTCGGCGATGCGCGCGATGCTCTCGTCCCGCGGCACCCCCAGCTCGATCACCGCGGTGAGCGGCTCGGCGCGCTCCTCGAGGTATCCGTCGAGCAGGCCGAGCTGCGCGAGGTTGCGGGGGAACCCGTCCAGCAGGAAGCCCGCCGCGGCGTCGGGCTGCCGCAGCCGCTCGCGCACGACCGCGAAGGTGAGCGCGTCGGAGACGAGATCGCCCGCCTCGATGATGCTCTTCACCTGCGCGCCGAGCTCGCTGCCGTCGCGCACGGCGGCGCGGAAGACGTCGCCCGTGGAGATCGCGGGGATGGCGAGCACACCGGCGATGCGCTCGCCCTGAGTGCCCTTCCCCGACCCCTGCGGGCCGACGATCAGCAGCCGAGCCGCCTGTCCTTGGGTGTGTACGGTCATCGCAGGAGTCCTTCGTAGTGGCGCTGCTGGAGCTGGGCGTCGATCTGCTTGACGGTCTCAAGGCCGACGCCGACGATGATCAGGATGCTGGCGCCGCCGAACGGGAAGTTCTGGTTCGCGCCCACGGTGCCGAGCGCGACGAGCGGGATCAGGGCGACCAGTCCCAGGTAGATGGAGCCCGGAAGCGTGATGCGCGTCAGGACGTAGTCGAGGTACTCGGCGGTGGGCCGCCCGGCGCGGATGCCGGGGATGAACCCGCCGTACTTCTTCATGTTGTCGGCGACCTCGACCGGGTTGAACGTGATCGCGACGTAGAAGTAGGTGAACCCGATGATCAGCAGGAAGTACAGCAGCATGTAGATCGGGTGGTCGCCCTTGACGAGGTAGTTGTTGATCCACACCACCCAGTCCGCGGGCTCGTCCCCCGCCGCGGGCTGGTTGAACTGCGCGAGCAGAGCGGGGATGTACAGCAGCGACGAGGCGAAGATGATCGGGATCACGCCCGCCATGTTGACCTTGATCGGGATGTACGTGTTCGTGCCGCCGTACGTGCGGCGCCCGACCATGCGCTTCGCGTACTGCACGGGGATGCGGCGCTGCGACTGCTCCACGAACACGATCAGCGCGAGCACGACGAGGCCCACCGCGAGCACGAGGAGGAACACCTCGAAGCCGCGGGCCTGCCAGATCGACCACAGCGCCGCGGGGAACGTGGCGGCGATCGACGTGAAGATGAGCAGCGACATCCCGTTGCCGATGCCGCGCTCGGTGACGAGCTCCGCGAACCACATGATGAGGCCGGTGCCGGCGGTCAGCGTGACGATCATGAGCAGCTGCGCCCACCACGCGTCGTTGGTGAGCAGTTGCTCGCACGACGTCGGGCCGCCGGTGCCGAAGAGCTGTCCGCTGCGCGCGACCGTGACGAGGGTCGTCGACTGCAGCAGGGCGAGGGCGATCGTGATGTAGCGCGTGTACTGGGTCAGGCGCGACTGGCCGGCCTGGCCCTCCTTGTAGAGCGTCTCGAAGTGCGGGATGACGACCCGCAGCAGCTGCACGATGATCGTCGCGGTGATGTACGGCATGACGCCGAGCGCGAAGATCGACAGCTGCAGCAGGGCGCCGCCGGAGAACAGGTTGACGAGGGAGAGCAGCCCCTCCGTGCCGGCGGAGTCGCGCAGGCACGCCTGCACGTTCGGGAAGTCGACGAACGGCGTCGGAACGTGCGCACCGAGACGATAGAGGGCGATGATGCCCAGGGTGAAGGCGATCTTGCGCCGGAGATCCGGCGTGCGGAAGATCCGCCCGATGGCGCTGAACAACACTTGCCTCCAGAAATGGGTTCCGGCCGCGCAGTGCGCAGACAACCCAGCCTAACCCAGCGCACCCTGCGGCACCGCGCCGGACGAGTGGCGGCCGGAACGGAGCCGGGGCAGGAGAAGCCTCCGGCCCCGGCTCGCCGTGCTACTTGACGGTGCCGCCCGCGGCGACGATCTTCTGCTCCGCGGAGCCGGAGACCTTGTCGACCGCGACGTTCAGCTTGACGGCGATGTCGCCGTTTCCGAGCACCTTGACCTTCTCGTTCTTGCGCACCGCGCCCTTGGCGACGAGGTCGCCGACGGTCACGTCGCCGCCCTGCGGGTAGAGCTCGGCGAGCTTGTCCAGGTTCACGACCTGGTACTCGACGCGGAACGGGTTCTTGAACCCGCGCAGCTTCGGCGTGCGCATGTGCAGCGGCATCTGGCCGCCCTCGAAGCCGACCTTCACCTGGTAGCGGGCCTTGGTGCCCTTGGTGCCGCGGCCGGCGGTCTTGCCCTTGGAGCCCTCACCGCGACCCACGCGGGTCTTCGGGGTGTTGGCTCCGGGGACCGGACGCAGGTGGTGCACCTTGAGCACGCCGGGGCGGGATGCCGGGGCATCCTTCTTGGCGGGCGCCTTCTCGGACGCGGCCTTCTTCGCCTTGCCCGACTTCTCGGCCTTCGACGCCTTCTTCGGGGCGTCGACCTCGACGGTCTCGTCCTTCTTGTCAGCCATCAGTCGATCTCCTCAACCTTCACGAGGTGTGCGACGGTCTTGACGTACCCGCGCGTCTGCGCGTCGTCGGGACGGACGACCGAGTCGCCGATCCGCTTCAGACCGAGGCTGCGCAGCGTGTCGCGCTGGTTCTGCTTCTCGCTCACCTTGGACTTGATCTGGGTCACTTTCAGACGGGCGGCCATCACGCACCGACCTTCTGCGCACGGGCGGCCTCGGCAGCCTCCGCCTCGGCGCGCACGAGACGCGCCGGGGCGACCTGGTCGAAGTCCAGGCCGCGGCGTGCGGCGACCGCGCGGGGCTCTTCGAGCTGCTTGAGCGCCGCGACCGTCGCGTGCACGATGTTGATCGTGTTCGACGAGCCGAGCGACTTCGACAGGACGTCGTGGATGCCGGCGCACTCCAGGACCGCGCGCACCGGACCGCCCGCGATGACGCCGGTACCGGCGGCGGCGGGACGCAGCAGCACGACGCCGGCGGCGGCCTCGCCCTGCACCGGGTGCGGGATGGTGACCCCTGCGCGCGGCACGCGGAAGAAGTTCCGCTTCGCGTCCTCGACGCCCTTCGAGATCGCCAGGGGCACCTCGCGCGCCTTGCCGTAGCCGACGCCCACGACGCCGTTGCCGTCGCCGACGACCACGAGGGCCGTGAAGCTGAAGCGGCGGCCGCCCTTGACGACCTTCGACACGCGGTTGATGGTCACGACGCGCTCCAGGAACTGGCTCTCGGCGCGGTCGCGCGAGTTGCGGTCGCGGTTCGGGTTGCGCTCGCGTCCGCCGCGGCGCGGCTCGCGCTCCCGCTGCGCCTCGGGCGCTGTGCCGGTGGTGTCGGGCACGGTGGCGTCGGTCACTTCGTTCTCTCCATTGTTGGTCACTGCGTCGCTCACAGGCTCAGGCCTCCCTCACGGGCGCCGTCGGCGATCGCCGCGACGCGACCGGCGTAGCGGTTGCCGCCGCGGTCGAACACGACCTCGGAGACGCCCACCGCCTTGGCGCGCTCGGCCACCAGCTCGCCGACCTTGCGGGCCTTGGCGGTCTTGTCGCCGTCGAAGGCGCGGAGATCGGTCTCCAGCGTCGACGCGGACGCCACGGTGCGGCCCGCGCCGTCGTCGACGAGCTGCACGAACACGTGGCGCGAGGAGCGGGTCACGACCAGGCGCGGGCGCTCAGACGTGCCGACGACCTTCTTGCGAAGGCGCGCGTGACGACGCGCGCGCGCGTCGGACTTCGAGGTCACAGCCATTGTTACTTACCAGCCTTTCCGGCCTTGCGACGCACGACCTCGCCGGCGTAGCGGATGCCCTTGCCCTTGTACGGCTCGGGCTTGCGGATCTTGCGGATGTTGGCGGCGGCCTCGCCGACGGCCTGCTTGTCGATGCCGCTCACGGTGAGCTTGTTGTTGCCCTCCACCGTGAAGGTGATGCCCACGGGGGGCTCGACGAGCACGGGGTGCGAGAAGCCGAGCGCGAGCTCGACCGAGCCGCCCTTCTGCTGCACGCGGTATCCGGTGCCGACGACCTCCAGGCCCTTCGAGTAGCCCTGCGTGACGCCGACGATGTTGTTGTTGATCAGGGTGCGGGTCAGACCGTGCAGCGAACGCGATGCGCGCTCGTCGTCGGGCCGCGTGACGAGCACCTGGCCCTCCTCCACGGCGACCTCGATGGGCCGCGCGACGTCGAGCGAGAGCTCGCCCTTCGGCCCCTTGACCGCGACCTGCTGCCCGTCCACCGTCACGGTCACGCCGGCGGGGATGTCGATGGGAAGACGTCCGATTCGAGACATGTCAGGTCACCACACGTAGGCGAGGACTTCCCCACCCACGCCCTTCTGCTCGGCCTGCCGGTCGGTGAGAAGACCGGAGGAGGTGGACAGGATGGCGACCCCGAGGCCGCCGAGGACCTTGGGCAGCTCGGTCGACTTCGCGTAGACGCGCAGACCGGGCTTGGAGACGCGCTTGATGCCGGCGATCGACCGCTCGCGGTTCGGGCCGTACTTCAGCGTCAGGGTCAGGTTCTCGCCGACGCGCGCGGGCGCCACGGACCACTCCGCGATGTAGCCCTCCTGCTTGAGGATGTCGGCGATGTGCGTCTTCAGCTTCGAGCTCGGCAGGGTCACGGAGTCGTGGTGCGCCGAGTTCGCGTTGCGCAGACGGGTCAGCATGTCTGCGACCGGGTCTGTCATCGTCATTTCTTGTTTCCTTTGTTCACCAGGTTTCGTGCGCCGTTACACGACGTCCGACCTGTGGTGGGTGATCTCGCCCAGTCCATCCATCCCCGTTCGAATCCATCTCCCCGGGTGTGCCGGATGTCTGGGCTCGAACGAAACTGTATGGATTCGGCGAGGGGTGTGTTCCGTTGTGGTCAGGCGGCGTCCTCGGCCTTGAAGGGGAAGCCCAGCGCGCGCAGCAGCGCGCGGCCCTCGGCATCCGTCTTCGCGGTCGTGACGACGGTGATGTCGAATCCGCGGACGCGGTCGATCCGGTCCTGGTCGATCTCGTGGAAGACCGACTGCTCCTGCAGGCCGAACGTGTAGTTGCCGTTGCCGTCGAACTGCTTCGACGACAGGCCGCGGAAGTCGCGGATGCGCGGCAGCGCGAGGTTCACGAGGCGGTCGAGGAACTCCCACGCCCGGTCGCCGCGCAGCGTCACGTGCGCGCCGATCGGCTGGCCCTCGCGCAGCTTGAACTGCGCGATGGACTTGCGGGCCTTCGTGACGACCGGCTTCTGGCCGGTGATCCGGGTGAGGTCGTCGACCGCGCCGTCGATCACCTTGCCGTCGCGCGCGGCCTCGCCGACGCCGGTGTTCACGACGACCTTGACGATGCCCGGGATCTGCATGACGTTGCGGTAGCCGAACTCGGCCTGCAGCGCCTGCTTGATCTCGGTGTTGTACTTCTGCTTCAGGCGGGGCTGGGTTGCGCCAGCCACCGCGGCAGTCGTTGCGGTGCTCATTCTCAGAGGTCCTTGCCTGACTTCTTCGCGTAGCGCACGCGGACCGTGCGCTTCTCGCCGTCCTTGACCTGCTCCTCGACGCGGTGGCCGACGCGGGTCGGCTTCTTGGTCGAGGGGTCGACGACGGCGACGTTGGAGATGTGGATCGGGGCTTCCATCGTCTCGATGCCGCCCGTCTTGGTGCCGCGCTGCGACTGGCCGACGCGGTTGTGCTTGGTGACGTAGTTCACGCCCTGCACGAGCACGCGGTCCTGCTCGGGGTAGACCTCGAGCACCGTGCCCTGCTTGCCGCGCTCGTCGCGAGAGCCCGAGATGACCTGGACCAGGTCGCCCTTCTTGATCTTCGCCATGGGTTACAGCACCTCCGGGGCGAGCGAGACGATCTTCATGAACTTCTTGTCGCGAAGCTCACGACCGACCGGGCCGAAGATGCGGGTGCCGCGGGGCTCCCCGTCGTTCTTCAGGATCACGGCGGCGTTCTCGTCGA
>JASGDZ010000253.1:0-5713 GCA_047606835.1 Microbacterium sp.
ACGTGTATCTGCTGGAGGCATCCGGTCGCCCGTACGACCTCGTCGCGGCGCGGGGTCGCCGGGCGCCCACCTACCGGGAGACGGCGCAGCCGGCGGGGCTCGACGGGCTCGTCGGGGCCGTCGACGGGATCAGCGTCGACAAGCGCATGATCCTCGCGCCCGACCTGCGCGGCCGGGCGACCGGCCCGAGCCCGGTCGTCGCCGATGCGCACGAGCGGGGGCTCGTCGTCTACACGTGGACCTGCCGGCCCGAGAACGCGTTCCTCCTCCCCGCCCATCGCGGGCGCGGCGGTGCGGCGGCGTTCGGCGACTACGCGCGTGAGTGGGCCGTGCTGCGGGATGCCGGCGCCGACGGCGTGTTCGTCGACCACCCCGACCTCGGGGTCGCGTTCTTCCGCGGGGCAGGCGAGCATTCCGCATAGGAAGCACATAGGATGGCACCATGAGCGACGCCGAGGTGCCATCCGGAGGCATCTCGGTGCGTGCGGTCAGACGCTCGTTCGGGGCGGTGCACGCGGTGCGCGACGTCACGTTCCACGCCGCGCCCGGGCGGGTCACGGGCCTGGTCGGCCCGAACGGCTCGGGCAAGACCACGCTGCTGCTGATGCTCGCGTCGCTGCTGCGGCCCGACGCAGGCGAGCTGCGAGTCGGCGGGGTCGACCCGATCGGCGACCCGCGTGCCGCGCGCGCGATCGTGGGCTGGATGCCCGATGCGCTGGGCGCCTGGCCGTCGCTGACGGCGCGCGAGACGCTGCGGCTGACCGGCCGGCTCTACGGCATGACGGCAGCCGAGGCCGGAGTGCGGGCCGAGGCGCTGCTTGAGACCGTGCAGCTCGCCGAGCTCGGCGATCAGCCGGCGCGCGTGCTGTCGCGCGGGCAGAAGCAGCGCCTGGGGCTCGCCCGCGCACTCGTGCACGATCCGGCGGTGCTGCTGCTCGACGAGCCGGCTTCCGGCCTCGACCCGCAGGCGCGCGTGCACCTGAGGGAGCTGCTGCGCGGCTTTGCCGCCGCGGGCAAGACGGTGCTGCTGTCGAGTCACATCCTCTCCGAGCTCGAAGAGGTCGTCGACGACGCCGTCTTCGTGGTGGCGGGGGCGACGGTGGATGCCGCACCGGCCACGACCGGCGGGCAGTGGCGCGTGCGCGCCCTCGGCCCGAGCATCCAGGACGTCGCCGCTGCCGCGCTCGGCATCGACGCGGGCGCCCTGCGCGTCGACCGCGGCGATCTCATCGTCGGGTTCGCCAGCGACGAGGCCGCGGCCGACGGTCTGCGCGCGCTCGTCACGGCGGGGGTGCCGGTCGTCTCGTTCTCCCCGGCGGTCGGGTCGCTGGAGCGCGCGTTCCTCGACCTTCCCGGGCCTGCCGCGCCGCGGCATCCCGCTGCACCGCCGACGGCGGGAGGTGCCGCATGAGCGCCGCCCGCATCCGCGCCCTGGTTCGCCTGGAGCTGACGCAGCGGGTGCGCAGCGTCGCGTGGTACGTGCTGCTGGGCGTCTTCGCGTTCCTCCTCCTGGTCGTCACGGCGCTGTCGTTCCTCGCGTTCGGCGGATCGGAGCACCGCGGCGCGAGCGTCTACTCGATCGTCGCGTTCTTCGTGCTGCTGCTCGTCGTGCTCGTCTCGCCCACGCTCAGCGGCAACGCCGTCAACGGCGACCGCGATCAGGCCACGCTCGCCGCCGTGCAGGTGACGCTCGCCACGACGGCCGACATCGTGCTGGCGAAGTTCCTCGCGGCGTGGATCACGGGGCTCGCGTTCCTCGTCGTGGCCGTGCCGTTCATCGCGGTGTCGATGATCGGCGGCGGAGCTTCCGGGGTGGCACTGCTCGTCTCCGTCGCGGTGCTGATCGTGGAGACCGCCGTGGTCGCCGCGATCGGAGTGGGGCTCAGCGGGATCCTCGGCAGACCGCTCTTCTCCGTCGCGAGCACCTATCTCGTCGTGGCCGCCTTCGTGGTCGGCACGCTCATCGCGTTCGGGCTGGGCGGGCTCGCCATGCAGACGCCGTCGATCGATCGCTACCGCTCGTACATCTACGACGACAACGGCGAGGTCGGCAGCGATCCGGAGTGCGGCGCGTGGGAGGAGTACCCGCGCGACGTGCCGCGCTTCGACTACGTGTGGTGGATGCTCGCGGCGAACCCGTTCGTCGTGCTCGCCGACGCGACCCCGACGACGTTCGGCGGCAACGAGTACCCGTCCGACCTGTTCGGGTGGATCTCGTTCTCGGTGCGCAGTGCGCAGCTGGCGCCGGAACTGAACACGGTGTGGGACGACTGCGACCCGGCGACGCAGAATCAGCAGGACCGGTCAGCCGAGGAGATCATGGGCACGACGGCGCCGAGCTGGTTCGTGGGCCTCGCGGTGCAGCTCGTCGTGGCAGGGGGTCTCCTCGTGTGGGGTGGGGCGCGCACGCGCACGCCCGCGCGTCGGCTCCCGCCGGGAACGCGCATCGCCTGAGGGCCCGCGGCCGGTTCAGCGACGCAAGCCGCCCTCGCACAGCACCGGCGCGTCGGCGCGCGCGCCGAAGCGGTAGTCGTATTCGGTGCCGTCGACCGAGACGACGACGCGCATGCCGTCGACGACCGCCTGCGTGTAGCTCGTGCCGGGCTTCGGGCAGCCGAGCGACCCGTCGCTGAAGCGCACGGACTCCGCCGACACGAGGGTCGGGGTGCCGGTGACGCCGAGCGCGCTCAGCGCGGCGAGGATCGCGTCCCAGCTCGCATCGGGCACGTCGATGGGCGAGCCGGTGGGGGCGGAAGGGGTGGGCAGCGATCCGGGGGCGACGGTCGGCGCCGGGGTCGCCGATGGCGGGGTGGACTGTTCCGGCACGGTTCCTCCCGACGCGCACGCGGTGAGCACGAGCAGGAGCGCCGCGCTCGGGGCGACGAGGGTGCGCGTCCTTGCCATGCGCGACAGAGTAGGTCGCGGCCCTGCGAGTGAGCCGTGCATCCGGCAGAGGGGGAGAGGAGCAGATCGGCCTCTGGGTGAGCGTGGATCGCGATGCTGGAGCGCGCCCGTCGGCTCAGGCGGCGAGGTAGTCGAAGCGCGCCCGCCCGCCGAGACGCGGGGTGCGGTCGGGATCGACGTGCGGCGGCGGGATGAACCACACTTTTGCGCGCACCCCGGCCCCGTCGATGCGGATCTCCCAGCCGTTGTCGTGGATGCGATGGTGGCAGGACTCGCAGAGCAGGACGCCGTTGGCCAGGTCGGTGGGACCGGCATCCCTCGCCCACCACCTCAGGTGGTGCACCTTGGTCATCCCCGGCGGCAGTCCGCACATCGCGCATCCGCCGTCGCGCTCGGTGAGGGCGAGCTTCTGCGCCCGGGTGAAGAGCCGCTTCTCGCGGCCCCAGTCGAGGATCTCGCCGGCTTCGCCGAGCACGCACGGGATGACGCCGCCGCCGGCCGCCATCCGCCGCACGGCGGCGATCGAGACCGGCTGGGTGATGCCGTCGATCGTGGCGTGGCCGGTGCCCGTCTCGAGGTCGGCGAGCGCCACCCGCACGACGACGGTGGCGCCCCCTGCGGGGACATCGGACGTGCGCTCCAGCGCGTGCGCGCAGATCAGGGCGAGCGCGTCGGCCTGTCGCTGCGGCACGGAGCGCAGGTCGCCGTCGGGGGGCGCGGCATCGCCGGAGGCGCGGAACTGCGCCGTGACGATCGCCTCGGGCGCCGCGGTCTCGGGGTCGAGCGCGCCCGCGAGGTGGACCATGCCGTCGCGCTCGAACATCCGCAGAGCGCGCTCTCCGCGCGCATCGCGCTCCTTCGGCTCGAGCCCGTCGGGGTCGAGATACGCCTCCGCGCGCGCGATGACGCTCGCCAGCTGATCGAGCGTCAGGCCGGGAGCCTGGGCGGTCAGCGTCTGCTCCGCGCGATCCAGCTCCTCTCGGGCGGCGCGGATCGACACCCGGTCGAGCATGCGGATGATCGCCGCCGCGGCATCCTTCCCGATGCGACCTGCGTTCATCGCGGCGGCGACGTGCGGATGCCGTGCGGGCGCGGACTCGCCGGTGGTCACCCGCCCCAGCGCCGCGGTCACCGCGATCAGCCGCGTGCGACCGAGCCCGGCCGCGGTCGCCGGCGTTTCCGTTTCGCTCGCCCACGCGGCGTGCAGCTCGGCGATCGCGTCGTCGAGGGCGGCCAGCGGGTTCATGTCTCCATGGTACAAATATTCGATGAATACCTCAAGAGTGTTCTCGAAATTACGAAGAAAAACCTACATCGACCCTGTCGCGCGCAGAAGCCCCTCGCCCCGCGGACTGGGGCTGTGCGATCCGAGCTCGCGGTGTCGCAGCCCGCGCCTAGACTCGAAGCGCCATGATCGACGCCTCCCCGTCTCGGCCCGCGCGCCGCCCCGACGAAGACCTCCTCGAAGGGCTCAACCCGCCGCAGCGCGCGGCCGTCGAATACCGTGGCCCGGCTCTGCTGATCGTGGCGGGCGCCGGGTCGGGCAAGACCCGTGTGCTCACCCACCGCATCGCGAGCCTGCTGCGAGGCCGGGAGGCGTGGCCGAGCCAGATCCTCGCGATCACGTTCACCAACAAGGCCGCCAACGAGATGCGCGAGCGCGTCGAGGCGCTCGTGGGCGATGCTGCGCGCGGAATGTGGATCTCCACCTTCCATTCCGCGTGCGTGCGCATCCTGCGCCGCGAGGCGGAGCGGTTCGGCTTCACGAAGTCGTTCACGATCTACGACTCGGGCGACGCGCGCGCGCTCGTGAAACGGCTCGTCAAGGAGCTGGAGGCGGATGCCTACGGCCACAGCCCGGCGAGCGTGCAGAGCCGCATCTCCAAGCTCAAGAACGAGCTCGCCGACGCGGAGTCGTATGCGCGGCAGGCGAACCTGAACGACCCGGCCGAGCGCGCGTTCGTCGACGTGTTCGCGGCCTATCAGCGCGAGCTGCAACGCGCCAACGCGTTTGACTTCGACGACCTCATCGGGCAGACGGTGTACCTCTTCCGCGCGTTCCCCGATGTCGCCGACACCTACCGCAAGCGGTTCCGGCACATCCTCGTCGACGAGTACCAGGACACCAACGCCGCCCAGTACGCGCTCATCCACGAGCTCACCCGGCCCGTCGAGGAGCGATTCCCGGGGGACGGCGGGATGATGGCGCTCCTGCCCGTCGCGGACGCGGCATCCCTCACCGTCGTCGGCGACTCCGACCAGTCGATCTACGCGTTCCGCGGCGCCGACATCCGCAACATCTCCGAGTTCGAGCGCGACTTCCCTGGCGCCCGCGTCATCCTGCTGGAGCAGAACTACCGCTCGACGCAGAACATCCTCGACGCGGCCAACGCCGTCATCGGCCACAACTTCGACCGCAAGGACAAGCGGCTGTGGACGGACGTCGGCGCGGGAGAGAAGATCGTCGGGTTCACCGGCTACTCGCAGCACGACGAGGCGCAGTTCGTCGCCGACGAGGTCGAGGAGCTGCACCGTCGCGGCCTCGGCTACGGCGAGATCGCGGTGTTCTACCGCACGAACGCGCAGTCGCGCGCACTGGAGGAGATCTTCATCCGCGCCGCCGTGCCGTACAAGATCATGGGGGGCACGCGGTTCTACGAGCGCGCCGAGATCAAGGACGCCCTCGCCTACCTCGTCGCGGTCGCGAACCCGGCCGACGAGCTGGCGCTGCGGCGCATCGTAAACAAGCCGCGGCGCGGCATCTGCGTCGTCACGATCGAGGCCATCTCCCGCTACGCCGAGCGCGAGG
>JASGDZ010000254.1:0-11617 GCA_047606835.1 Microbacterium sp.
CGTCGGCGCCGGCGCCGAGCCCCGCGGCATCCGCGCCGAGCCCCGCCGCGTCGGCCGTCACCGAGTGGGCCGTCGCCCCCATCCCGTCCGACGAGCCGGGCGACGCGGGGCCGGCGGCATCCGCCCCCGTCGCGCAGCTCGCCGTCGACGACGAGCCGGAGGAGGTCTCGTTCGCCGCCGCGCGGGTCGCGACGCTGGCGCCCGCGCGCGACGGAGAGATCGTCGCAGAGCCCGGCGAGCGGCCGGAGGACGCCGACGATGCGGATGTCGACGTCCTCGGCCCCGGCACGGCCGCACCGGCATCCGCCGCGGCGGAGCCTTCGCGCCCGATCACGACGCTGCGCGCCGCCGACGGCGTGCAGCGCTACGGAGAGGCCGTCGTGCGGCAGATCCTCGGCGCGACGTTCGTGCGCGAAGAGCCCTATGACCCGCCGACGAGGTTCCAGTAGCCATGTACGACGGCATCGTCCAAGAGCTCATCGACGAGTTCGGCCGACTCCCGGGCATCGGCCCGAAGTCGGCCCAGCGCATCGCCTTCCACATCCTGCAGACACCGGGATTCGACGTGTCGCGCCTTGCGGAGCTGCTCGGCGAGGTGCGCGAGAAGGTGCGCTTCTGCGAGGTCTGCGGCAACGTCTCCGAGCAGCAGCGCTGCGCGATCTGTCGCGACCCGCGGCGGGACGGCACGCTGATCTGCGTCGTGGAGGATGCGAAGGACGTCGCCGCGATCGAGCGCACGCGCGAGTTCCGCGGGCTGTACCACGTGCTCGGCGGCGCCATCAACCCCATCGCCGGCATCGGACCCGACGACCTGCGCATCGCGCAGCTCGTGCAGCGTCTCGCCGACGCCACGGTGGGCGAGGTCATCCTCGCCACGAACCCGAACCTCGAGGGCGAGGCGACGGCGACCTATCTCAGCCGGCTGCTGCACACCCTCGAGGTGCGGGTGACGCGCCTCGCGTCGGGTCTTCCCGTCGGCGGCGACCTCGAGTACGCCGACGAGGTCACGCTCGGCCGCGCGTTCGAGGGCCGCAGGGCGGTCTGACCGACCGCGGCGCGAGGAGCCGGCGGCGATCAGCCCCAGGTCAGCGCCGGATCGGGGTCCGGGCTGCGCCCCACGGCCTTGCAGATGAACGCCAGCACGTACACCGTGTTCGGGTCCGGCGCCGGCTGGGCCGGGGTGGTCGGCGGCGTTGTGGAGTCGATGTCGGGCAGTCGCGTGAACGCCTTGCGGCGCAGCGACGCCGCGATCGCCGGCCTCAGCGCGAGCTGGGCGGACGGGACGAGCTGCGCCGCGGGCCGCCTCGTGACGAACGAGCGCAGCCCGTCGAGCGGCTTCACCCGCAGCGCCTCGGCCCCGGGCTGGACGAGCACCTGCCGGTCGGGCTGGACGAGCACGTCGAGGTGCGTGCGCGGGGCGGCGACCTGCTCGGCCGGGTCGACCGGCTGGACGGGGATCGGATGCTCGACGACGAGCCGTTGCAGCAGCTCGGGGTCGACCGCGTTCTCGAACACGAACCCGCCGAAGTCGGTGCTCGGGGCGGAGCCCTCTCCGCCCTCGACGAGCACCACGCGCCGTGCGAACACCACTGCGGTCACGTACGCGGTCATCCGTCCGCCGGGAGGTTGCGCGCCGTCCGACAGCGCCTCCTGGTCGGCGGGCAGCCGCCAGAACCGGGAGCGCAGCGCGTCGGGGGCGAACCACGGGCGCACGAGCGTCGCCGAGCTGAACTCGAACGACAGCGACGCCACGTCCGTGGTCGCCGTGCCGAGGCGCTCGCGGGTCTCGGGCGGCACGCCGTCCAGCAGTGCGCGCACCTCGGAGGCCTCGAGCGTGAACGGCTTCCACGCCTCGTCGGCCAGCGCGTTCGACGGTGCGAACGAGGTGGGGAAGAAGGTGGATGCGTCGGTCGTGACCCCGGTCATCGCGTCGAGGTCGCGGTTGAACAGCGCGCGCCACTGCGCCCAGCGCACGAGCGGCGAGCGGGCGCCGAGCGTCTCGACGATCGCCTGCGCGGCCTCGACCTCGTTGCGGTGGCCCTTGAGGATCCAGTCCTGCGCGAGCTGGGCGATCTGCCCGCGCATCGCCGGCTCCTCGACGGACTGCCACTGCGCCACGGTGGCGCTGTCGGTGGAGCTCTCGGCCGTGCTCTTGGCCGTGAGGTACAGCTGCTGCAGCATGAAGTACGCGTCCCTGTACTGCTGGTACGCGGCGACGGCGTCGGAGTCGCCGTCGCCGTCCGGCGACTCCAGGTACGCCATCGCGGCCGCGTATCGCTCCTCCTCCTCCGCCGTGCGCGTCGACGAGGCCACCTCGGCGTCGCGCAGCACGCTCTCGTACACGTCCCACACGACGGTCGACTCCCCGGGCAGCCACACCTCCCCGCCCGGCACGAGGTTGACGAGCGTCGCGAAGGCCTGCTGGTTGGCGAGGGCTCGCCGCACCGCGTCGGCGTCGGCGTCCGCGTCCGGCACGAGGTCGAGGTCGTCGGGCGTGAACGGCAGCGGCGTGACCGGGAAGCTCAGGAACGTGCCGTCGCTTCCGAACACCGTGCGGGCCTTGACCATCAGCGCGAGCTGGGCTGCGGCATCCATCGTCTGCTCTTCCTGTTCTCGGCGGCCGTCAGATCCACTGCGTGATCGACGGGTCCGGGTCGGGCGACTGGGGGAAGACGTGGCACTTGAACCCGATCACCTGCACGCCAGGGACGGTGATCTCCTGGCGCTGCGAGTCGTAGTGGAAGTCGGAGGACGACGAGCCGCTCCCGCCGCCGCTGGAGTGCGAGCCGCCGAGGTGGAACGGCCCGAACGAGACCACGCCGCCGCCGCTGGCGCGGTGCGTCTCCCATTCGCTCGCGAGCTGGCTGAACCCGTTCGCCGACGTCGTGCGCAGCACGAGGTCGCGCACGCACACGAGCGACGTCGGATAGGCGGGGATGAGCCCCTTCGCGGGAGCGCCGCCGTCGCTGACGACCTGGCCCTTGGCCTCGGGGTTGCCCTGGTCGAAGCGCCACAGCTTGCTCATGAGGTACGCGGTCTTGAACCACGGCCGCACGATCGGCACCTGCGCGATGCGGAAGCTCATCGACACTGAATCGGAGTCGAACCGCATGTTCGAGTGCGACTCGCCGCCCGCCGACGAGGAGCCGCCCCCGCCGAAGATGCCGAGGAACCCGCCGCCGGCCCGGGTCGACGAGCTCGAGTACGAGTAGTCGCTGTCGCGGTGGCGGGTGAAGTCGGTGGCGTCGTAGCTGAATCCCGTCCAGCCGCCCGCGGTGATGAAGTTCCCCGGCACGACCGACGTGTAGTAGAAGTCGCTGCCCGATGCCAGGCCGGTGAGCCTCGCCTTGTCCAGGTCGTCGCGGTACTGCTGCTTCAGCAGCGCCATGTCGCGCTGCATCACCTGGTCGATGAACGCCGAGATCTGCTCGTACTCGTTCTTGTAGCCGTTGCTCACCCAGTCGCTCATCGCGGCCTTGACCTTGTTGCGCAGGATGCCGGCGTTGATCGCCCAGTCGTGCACGGCGCGTGCGCTGTCGCCGGCGAGCGCTTCGACGCGGCGGGTGTTGTACTGCAGTGCGGCGTCCTCGTAGGCGGCGAGCTTCTCGTTGTAGGCCACGACGAGCGGGCTCGGCTCGGTGACCTCCGTCTCGGTGTCGTCGAGGAGGTTCTTCTTCGTCACCGTCACGGTGAGCAGTCCGCGGAACTTCTCGATCTTCTGCTTGGTCTCGTCGGGCAGCTGCGTCTCCATCACCTGGCTCATCCGCAGCACGTACTCGAAGCGCTCCGACAGCGACCCCTCGTTGTTCATGACGCTCAGTCGTGAGAAGGCGTCGTTCGTCGTGGCGGCGAGGTCGGGCACGAAGTCCACGAGGCGCGCGAAGCTCTCCGCCTGCTGGTAGAGGCCCTGCGTGTCGGCGGCGCGCAGCTGCTCGAGCTGCTGCGGCGTGACCTCCGCCTCGGGGTCGCCCGCTTTCAGGTCGGCGACCTTCGCGGCCTTCACGACCCCGCCCAGCCCCTGGGAGAGGAAGGTCAGGTCCGCCTCGGTGATCGGGATGCCGGGCGTGGCCCAGCTGAAGAAGTTGTCCTCCGACGCGGGCGCGGTGTCGTCCCCGTTGGTGAGGACGTCGTACAGCTTGCCCATGATGGCGTTGAGCATGACGCTCGGCTCGAGCTCGGCCACGGCCGTCTCCTCTCGTGGTGTTCCTGATGCGGCGGGCGCCGCGGGTCGTGCGTGTGCGGTTGCAAGGACAGAGCCCTCCGGTCGGGCGGGTGATACACGACCGGGTGGGCCGTCACATGGCCGAGCGCGCACGGCCGCCTCCGTAAGATGTACCGGTGGGCGTGGCATCCGCCCGCTCGTTCCCCGGGGGTTGCACTGTGGCGTTGTTCGTGCAGAAGTACGGCGGCTCGTCCGTCGCCGACGCGGAGGGCATCAAGCGCGTCGCGAAGCGGATCGTCGACACCCGCCGTGCCGGGCACGACGTCGTCGTCGCCGTCAGCGCCATGGGCGACACCACCGACGAGCTGCTCGACCTCGCCGCGCAGGTGGCGCCCATCCCCGCGCCGCGCGAGCTCGACATGCTGCTGTCCAGCGGCGAGCGCATCTCGATGGCGCTGCTCGCGATGGCGATCCACTCGATGGGCTACGAGGCGCGCTCGTTCACGGGCAGCCAGGCGGGCATGATCACCGACTCGACGCACGGTGCCGCGCGCATCGTGGAGGTCGAGCCGTGGCGGCTGCGCGAGGCGCTCGACGAGGGGTCGATCGTCATCGTCGCGGGCTTCCAGGGGTTCAACCGCGACACGCGCGACATCACGACGCTCGGCCGCGGGGGGTCCGACACGACGGCGGTCGCGCTGGCCGCGGCCCTCGACGCCGACGTCTGCGAGATCTACAGCGACGTCGACGGCATCTTCACCGCCGACCCGCGCGTCGTGCCGCGGGCGCACAAGCTCGACGTGGTCTCCAGCGAGGAGATGCTCGAGCTCGCGGCGAACGGCGCGAAGGTGCTGTACATCCGCGCGGTGGAGTTCGCGCGCCGGCACGGCGTGCTCATCCACGCGCGTTCCACGTTCTCGTCCGGCCCCGGCACCTACGTGCTGGGCCCGGGCATGACCCGACCCGACCACGAACAGGGAGAAGCCATGGAAGAGCCCATCGTCGCCGGCGTCGCGACCGACCTCGGCCAGGCGAAGATCACGATCATCGGCGTGCCCGACGTTCCCGGCAAGGCGGCGGAGATCTTCACGATCGTGGCCCACGCCGGCGCCAACGTCGACATGATCGTGCAGAACGTGTCGGCCGCGGCCACCGGCCGCACCGACATCTCCTTCACGCTGCCCAAGAGCGACGCGTCGTCCGCGCTGAAGGCCCTGGCGGCACAGCAGGAGGATGTCGGCTTCGAGAGCCTCGTCCACGACGACCAGATCGGCAAACTCTCGGTGGTGGGCGCGGGCATGCGCACGCACTCGGGCGTCTCGGCGACCCTCTTCGAGGCGCTGAGCGTCGCGGGCATCAACATCGAGATGATCTCCACGTCCGAGATCCGCATCTCGGTCGTCGTGCGCGGCGACGACATCGCCAGGGCGGCGCGCGTCGTGCACTCCGCCTACGACCTCGACGGCGACGTCGAGGCGATCGTGCACGCCGGCACCGGGCGCTGAGGTCGCGTGCGCCGAGCCGGCGCGGCCGTGGGGAGCGCGCCGGCGCCGATCGAGGCAGATGGATCGCCCGGCATCGGCGCGCCGGTAGAATCGACCGGATGGCGCCGAGCCTCGCCGCCTGCCGGGCCCACCGGCATCCCCGCACCATCTCGAGGATCTCCGCATGACCCGCATCGCAGACTCAGGACTCTCCGTCGCCGTCGTCGGCGCCACCGGCCAGGTCGGCGCGGTGATGCGCGAGATCCTCGCGGAGCGCTCGTTCCCGATCCGTGAGCTGCGGCTGTTCGCCACCGCGCGCTCCGCCGGCACGGAGGTCGCGTTCGCGGGCGAGACGGTGGTCGTCGAGGATGTCGCGACCGCCGACCCGTCGGGCATCGACATCGCGCTCTTCTCCGCCGGCGCCACCGGCAGCCGCGCGCACGCGCCGCGCTTCGCCGCGGCCGGGGCGGTCGTCATCGACAACTCCAGCGCGTGGCGCATGGACCCCGAGGTCCCGCTCGTGGTGAGCGAGGTCAACCCGCACGCGATCGAGCACCTCCCGAAGGGCATCATCGCCAACCCCAACTGCACCACGATGGCGGCGATGCCCGTGCTGGGGCCGCTCGACGCGGAGGCCGGTCTCGTCCGGCTCGTCGTGAGCACCTACCAGGCCGTGAGCGGCTCAGGACTGGCCGGCGCGCAGGAGCTGCTCGGGCAGGCCGAAGCCGTGCTCGCCCAGCCCCACGCGATCGAGCTCGTGCACGACGGCTCGGCCGTCGACTTCCCCAGCCCGGAGAAGTACATCGCCCCGATCGCGTTCGACGTCATCCCGTTCGCGGGAAACCTCGTCGACGACGGCCTCAACGAGACCGACGAGGAGAAGAAGCTCCGCAACGAGAGCCGCAAGATCCTCGAGCTGCCCGACCTGCGGGTCGCCGGCACGTGCGTGCGCGTCCCCGTGTTCACCGGCCACTCGCTGAGCATCAACGCCGAGTTCGCGCGCGACATCACGCCGCAGCGTGCGCGCGACATCCTCTCCACCGCTCCCGGAGTCGAGCTCGAGGAGGCGCCCACGCCGCTCAAGGCGGCCGGCACCGACCCGAGCTACGTGGGGCGCATCCGCGCCGACCAGTCGGCGCCAGAGGGCAAGGGCCTCGTGCTGTTCGTGAGCAACGACAACCTGCGCAAGGGTGCGGCGCTGAACGCCGTGCAGATCGCCGAGCTCGTCGCCGCCCGCCTCGGCGCGACCACCCCCGCCTGAGCACCCCCGGGTGTGGGTCGCCCACGCATGCTCCCGCCCGCGCCTTAGACTTGTCGGGTGACTGAGACCGTCGATGTCGTATTGATCGGCGGCGGCATCATGAGCGCCACGCTGGGCACGCTCCTCAAGGAGCTTCAGCCCGACTGGTCGATCGTCGCTTTCGAGCGCCTCAGCGATGTCGCCCTGGAGAGCTCCAACGCGTGGAACAACGCCGGCACCGGCCACGCCGCGCTGTGCGAGCTCAACTACATGCCCGAGGGGCCGGACGGCAGCGTCGACCCCGCCAAGGCGATCTCGATCAACGAGCAGTTCCAGCAGAGCCGGCAGTTCTGGTCGTCGCTCGTCGAGCGCGGCATCCTCGACGCACCCACGACGTTCATCAACACGACGCCGCACATGACGTTCGTGCGGGGGGAGAAGGATGTCGCGTACCTCAAGAAGCGGTACGAGGTGCTCAAGCAGCAGCCCCTGTTCTCCGGCATCGAGTACAGCGAGGACTCCCGGGTCATCCACCAGTGGGCGCCGCTGCTGATGCAGCAGCGGCGCAAGGGCGAGCCGTTCGCGGCGACGCGCGTGCCGGCGGGCACCGATGTGGACTTCGGCGCGCTCACCCGCCAGCTGTTCGACCACCTGCGCGAGAACGGCGTCGACGTGCGCACGGGCACCGAGGTGCGCGGACTCAAGCGTCAGGGCGACGGCACGTGGCTCGCGACCTACCGGCGGAGCGTGGGCCGCGCGCCGGGTCGCATCAAGGCGCGATTCGTGTTCGTGGGCGCGGGCGGCTGGGCCCTCAAGCTCCTGCAGCGCTCGGGGATCGACGAGATCAAGGGCTATGGATGCTTCCCCATCGGCGGGCAGTGGCTGCAGACCTCCGATCCCGCGATCGTGGCGCAGCACAAGGCGAAGGTGTACTCGCAGGCATCCGTCGGGGCGCCCCCCATGTCGGTGCCGCACCTCGACACCCGCGTCGTCGACGGCGAGGCGTCGCTGTTGTTCGGCCCGTTCGCGACGTTCAGCCCCAAGTTCCTCAAGAACGGGTCGCCGTGGGACATCGTCGCCCAGGTGCGCCCGAGCAATCTCGGCAGCATGCTGAAGGTCGCCTTCACGAACTTCGGCCTCATCAAGTACCTCGTCGGCGAGCTGGCCAAGAACCACCACCGCAAGGTCGAGAGCCTGCGCACGTTCATGCCGACCGCGAAGGACGACGACTGGACCCTGCTGCAGGCCGGCCAGCGCGCGCAGGTGATGAAGGACGGCAAGCTGCAGTTCGGCACCGAGGTCGTCGCCGCGTCGGACGGCACGATCGCGGGTCTGCTCGGCGCCTCGCCGGGCGCCTCGACGGCGGTGCCCATCATGCTGGGCCTGCTGCAGACCTGCTTCCCCGAGCGGTTCCCGGCGTGGCAGCCGAAGCTCGCCGAGCTGATCCCCACGCTCGGCGAGCAGCTGAACGCGAGGCCCGAGCTCGCGCGCGAGACGATGGCCGGGACCGCCGAGGCGCTCGCGCTGACGGCTTAGCGCCGCGTTCGCGGTGCGCGGGGTTCCGTAGACTCGGCGGGTGGCCAAGCTCTACTTCCGCTACGGCGCGATGAACTCCGGGAAGTCCACGGCGCTGCTGCAGGCCGCGCACAACTACGAGGAGCGCGGGCAGCGCGTGCTCGTCGCCAAGCCGCGCATCGACACGAAGGGCGCCGACCGGGTCTCCAGCCGCCTCGGCGTCACGCGTCACGTCGACTTCCTGATCGACTCAGACGGCGACGTGCGCGGGATGCTGGCCGAGCACCGCTCGCGCGTGCAGCGCGCCCACGACGAGCTCGCCGGCCTGCAGCGCCCGCCGGCGGATGTCGCGTGCCTGCTGGTCGACGAAGCCCAGTTCCTCACGAGCGAGCAGGTCGACGACCTGCTGCGCATCGCCGTGCTCGACGGCGTGCCGGTGCTCGCCTACGGCATCCGCACCGACTTCCGCACGCACGCGTTCCCCGGTTCGAGGCGCCTTCTCGATGTGGCGCACAGCCTGGAGGAGCTGAAGACCATCTGCCGCTGCGGGCGCAAGGCGGTGTTCAACGCGCGGCTCGCCGACGGGCGGTTCGTGTTCGAGGGCGACCAGGTCGCGATCGACGGGGTCGAGGTCGCCTACGAGTCGCTGTGCGCGGAGTGCTACCTGCGCGAGTCGGGCGGGCGTCTCGGCTGACGGCGCCGAGCCCCGGGCTCTCCGCTTTTCCGTGTCGCCGTGTCCCGGTGTATGTCGCGTGTCGCCGTGTCCCGGTGTGTGTCCCGTGTCGCCGAGTCGCGTGTCGCCGTGTCGCGTGTCGCCGTGTCGCCGAGTCCATCCATCCCCGCGCGAATCCATCCTTCGACCTCGCCCGATCGGATGGACTCGCGCGCGCGAGGATGGACTCGGCGTCCGCCGCGACCCCCCGCGCCGCACCGTGACACGCCGTGCCGCATGCGCGCCGCACCGTGACACGCCGTGCCGCAGGCGCGCCGTGCCGCATCGTGACGTCGACGTGCCGTGCGGCGTTCAGCGCGGCGGCAGCGTCGGGATGAGCTCGTCGAGGAACGTGGCCGTCTCCTCCCAGCCTCCGACGGCGCGGCACGGCACGCCCAGGGAGAGCACCGGGTAGTCGTTTCCGTCGGGGTCGAGCCGGTCGCCGACGAACAGCATGTCGTCGAGCGGGATGCCGGTCTCGGCGGCGAGCTGCCGCATCCCGTATGCCTTGTCGATGCCGCGGTGCGTGATGTCCACCGAGGTCGATCCGCCGGAGCGCACCTCCAGGTCGGGCAGGCGCGCCGCGACCGCCGCGCGCAGCGTGTTCTTCTTCGCGCCCGTCGGGTCCCACGCGGTCTTCGCATCCAGCGGTGCGCGCTGACCGAGCGCGGAGAACGTGATCTGCGAGCCACGGTCTTCGAGGATGTCGCCCCACGTCTCCGACTCCCAGAGTCCGAGCCGGCGGGCCTCCTCCTCGACCGCGGTCACCGCACGGGCACGCTCGTCGGCGGTGAGCTCGTGCGCGTAGCGCGCGGAAAAGCCCTCCCCGTCGTGGCGGTAGTACTGCGTGCCGCACGTCGGCATGAGGTGGATGCGGCCCAACACGTCGGCGGGCGCGTCCGGCAGCCGCTCCACGACCTGCGTGCGGAACTGCGCGATCTGGCCCCCCGAGATGATCGCGACCTCGACGCGTTCGGCCAGGGCGATGAGCAAGGCCCCCATCCGCGGGTCGAGCGCGGTCTTCGACGGGGCGAGCGTGTCGTCGAGGTCGAACGCGACGAGGCGGGGCAGAGGGGGCACGGCCATCCAGTCTAGATGAGTCGCGGTCGACCGCTCGCGGCGGTCGCCCTCGCGCGTACTTCTGCGCGAGGCATCCGAGTGGTCGTCTCCGTGCCCGCTGCGCACCACCGTCCCCGGCCACTCGCCGAGTCAATCAATCGCGCGCCGAGTCCATCCGCCGAGCGGCCATGAATGGATGGATTCGGCGCCGGGTGGATGGATTCGGCAAGGGGGAGGAGGGCCGCGCCCGGGGCTGTCGGGGAGCAGGGGGAGGGGGACCGCCCTTGGGCGGTGTCCCTCCCCTTCGTGTCGGGGTGACAGGATTTGAACCTGCGGCCTCTTCGTCCCGAACGTTGCCCGACCTGGTATTGCCTTGATTCTCCGACAGGCCTGTCAAGCGGGACGATACTGGTGCTGGTCCACGATCGCTTGTTGCGTCGAGCCTGGGTCGCGATCGGCATCCGCGACTCGACCTATCCGGCAATGACTCGTTCAGCGGCGTACGCGTCCGTCGATGTCGTGCTGATCGCATCGAAGCATTGGACTTCGCGGTTGTCCGCATACGGCTGCCATCCCGGGTCACCGTGCGCGATGAAGGCGAGCCAGGCGCCGTGCACATCTCGGGTGAGACTGTCTGGCGCGTCCCCCGCGACGCGAACCGCGTCGGGTGTCGCCGACGTACCCCAGGCGAACGGGATGTCGAGACAGTGGAAGGCCACGCCCGGGTTGACTGCGCCGTGACCGGGCCAGACGAAGTCGTACAGCCAGGTGCGCTCGCGCCGTTCTGCGGCTTGCGCGACGGAGGTCCGGATCAGCAGGTCGGTGAGCGCTTGACCGAGCAACGCGGCGCCGCTGAGCTCTGACCGGACTCTCACATACTCACGGGCTGCTGGTGCGGAGACTCCGAGGGATCGGATTGCCTCTTCGTCGGTTTGCCTGACGACGGTGGTGGACGGCACCAGTGTGTTGAACTCCTGGGCGACCGAGCCGATCAGCAGCGGGATCTTCTTCCCGGCCGCCGTGTGCAAGGACTCGATCAGCGGGCTTCGGACGGTGTCACCGTCGAGCACCGGTGACAGTTCGAGGGACGTCAGCACATCGCGCACCAGTACTGCTGGATCGCTCTCGGAATTCGCCCGGTCCGGAGCGGCACCGAACACGTTGCGCATCAGCCACGGAGCATTGGCCAGCGCCTCGCGCGGGAGCGCGCTAAGAGCAACGGCGGTGGGCTTCACGTTCAGCCCGGCGGAGATCTCGGCGATCGCCCCTCGCGCCGCGGCTGTGGAGGATAGCCCGGTGACGGGTGACATCGCGATCGCCTGGTGCGCGAGCGACTCGATCCCCGGGGTGCCGAGAAGTGTGAGCACGGCGCCCCCGCCGGCTGACTGTCCGGCAATCGTCACCCGCGCAGGGTCGCCCCCGAATGCGGCGATGTTTTCTTGTAC
>JASGDZ010000255.1:0-10500 GCA_047606835.1 Microbacterium sp.
CGCTCCTCGGCGTCGCCGCCGATCTCGCCGATCATGACGATCGCCTTCGTCTCGGGGTCGGCCTCGAACGCGGCGAGCGCGTCGATGTGCGTCGTGCCGATCACGGGGTCGCCGCCGATGCCGATCGCGGTGGAGAAGCCCAGGTCGCGCAGCTCGAACATCATCTGGTACGTCAGAGTGCCCGACTTCGACACGAGGCCGATCGGCCCCTTGCCGGTGATGTTGGCCGGGGTGATGCCGACGAGCGACTCGCCCGGAGTGATGATGCCCGGGCAGTTCGGGCCGATGATGCGCGTCGTGCCCTTCGACTTCGCGTACGCCCACGCCTCGGCCGTGTCGCCGACCGGCACGCCCTCGGTGATGACGACGAGCAGCGGGATCTCGGCGTCGATGGCCTCGATCATGGCGTCCTTCGTGAACGCCGGCGGCACGAACACGATCGACACGTCCGCGCCGGTGGCGGCGATCGCCTCGGCCACGGAGCCGAAGACGGGCAGCGCCACGTCGGCGCCGGCCTTGTCCTTGTGCAGCACGGTGGTGCCGGCCTTGCGCGCGTTGACGCCGCCGACCACCTGCGTGCCCGCCTTCAGCATGAGCGCGGTGTGCTTGGTGGCCTCGCCGCCGGTGATGCCCTGGACGATGACCTTGGAGTCCTTGTCAAGGAAGATCGACATGTTCGTGGGTCCTCTCGGGTCAGGCGGATGCGGCGAGCTCGGCGGCCTTGTCGGCGCCCTCGTCCATGGTGGCGGCGAGCGTGACGAGCGGGTGGCTCGCCTCCTGCAGGATGCGACGGCCCTCGTCGACGGCGTTGCCGTCGATGCGCACGACGAGCGGCTTGGTCGCGGCGGAGCCGAGCTCGGCGAGCGCGCCCACGATGCCCTTGGCGACGGCGTCGCACGCGGTGATGCCGCCGAACACGTTGACGAACACCGACTTCACCTGCGGATCGCCGAGGATGACGTCGAGCCCCGCGGCCATCACCTCGGCCGACGCGCCGCCGCCGATGTCGAGGAAGTTGGCGGGCTTCACGCCGCCGTGGCGCTCCCCGGCGTACGCGACGACATCCAGTGTCGACATCACGAGGCCCGCGCCGTTGCCGATGATGCCCACCTCGCCGTCGAGCTTGACGTAGTTGAGGTCGTTCTCCTTCGCCTTCGCCTCCAGCGGGTCGGCCGCCGACTTGTCCTCCAGCAGTGCGTGGGCGGGATGCCGGAACTCGGCGTTGTCGTCGAGGGTGACCTTGCCGTCGAGCGCGATGACGTCGCCCGCGCCGGACAGGATCAGGGGGTTCACCTCGACGAGCGTCGCGTCCTCGCCCTTGTAGACGTCGTAGAGCTTGACGAACACGTCGGCGACCTTCTCGGCCAGGCCCGGCTCGAAGTTCGCCGCCTGTGCGATCTCGAGCGCCTTGGCCGGGGTGATCCCCTCCGCCGGGTCGACCTCGACGCGGGCGAGCGCCTCGGGCTTCTCCACCGCGAGCTGCTCGATCTCCATGCCGCCCTCGACGCTGGACAGCGACAGGTAGGAGCGGTTGGCGCGGTCCAGCAGCACCGAGAAGTAGAACTCGCGCGCGATGTCGGCGCCGGCCGCCACCATGACGCGCCCCACGACGTGGCCCTTGATGTCCAGGCCCAGGATCGCCTCCGCTGCGGCGTACGCCTCGTCGGGGGTCTTCGCGACCTTCACGCCGCCGGCCTTGCCGCGGCCTCCGGTCTTGACCTGCGCCTTGACGACGACCACGCCGCCCAGCTTCTCGGCCGCAGCCCTGGCCTCTTCGGGAGTGTCGGCGACGATGCCTGCGAGCACCGGCACCCCGTACTTCTCGAAGAGGTCTCTGGCCTGGTACTCATAAAGATCCACGTGCAGTCCTTCGCTGGAGCGTGAGGCGGGATGTCTTGATGTCGAGATGATTCGACCGATACACGAGCCTACTACCCGGCCGGGAGGGTGCCCGACGCGCACGGAATGCGGTGGCCTAGGCTCGTCTCGATGAGCGTCGCAGCATCCCCCGCCGCAGCCGAGCGCACCGCCGTCGTCTCGGCCGCGCTCGAGCTGTTCCACGAGCAGGGCTTCGAGGCGACCTCCGTCGACCAGATCGCGCGCGCGGCGAAGGTGTCGCGCTCGACGTTCTTCCGCCAGTTCGGCGGCAAGGAGGATGTCGTCTTCGCCGACCACGAGGTGCTGTTCGCCGAGGTGCGCGCCTACCTCGACGCGGGGCACGACGATCCGTGGCGGGCGATCTGCGAGGCGTCCGAGCGCGTCTACCGGCACTTCGCGGCCGACCCCGAGGTGGCGAGGCTCCGCTACCAGGTCGTGCGCGAGGTGCCCGCCCTGCGCGAGCGCGAGATCGTCACGGTGTTCCGCTACGAGCGCATCTTCGACGACTACCTGCGGCGTTCCCTGCCCGGCCTCGACCCGCTCGACGCGGTCGGCTTCGCCGCGCTCGTCACGGCGGTGCACAACCACGTGCTGCGCCGCCTGCTGCGCGGCGAGGACGTGCCCGCAGCGACGCTGCGCGCCGCGCTGGAGACCGTGTGCGCACGGTTCGGCGTGGGCGATGCCGACGCCGGCGCGCAGGACGTGGTGGTGGCGGTGTTCCCCCGCGCGATGCCGAAGGCCGAGCTCGCCAGGCGGCTGCGCGCCCAGCTCGACGGCTGAGCCGCCGCCGTCGGGCTTTCGACCGGCTGCGCGTTCGCACCCGCCGCGGGCCTCAGGCGATCTCGCCGGCCTGGACGGTCTCGGCGAGCGCGTGCACGCGCGGGAGCTGGTGCGCGCCGTAGAAGTCCGCCGAGGTCAGGCGTGCGGCATCCCCCTCCGATAGTTCGGGATGCCGCAGCACCGCCGTCACGGCGAGCGCGTGCATCCACCCGCCGGAGAGCACTCCCAGCAGCATCAGGTACGGAACGCTCACGGCGTGGGCGTCGCGCGGGGCGCCGGCGAAGCCGAGCAGCGCCACGGTCGCCCGGCGGGCGGCATCCACCGCACGCTCCAGGCGCTCGGCGGTGCGCGCCGCCACCGGGTGGCCGAGCGCGCGCAGCTGCGCGACGGCATCCTCGATGCGCCGGAACAGCTCCTCGGCCGTCTGGCCCCCGTCGCGCAGCACCTTGCGGCCGATGAGGTCGTTGGACTGGATGGCGGTCGTGCCCTCGTAGATCGGCATGATGCGCGCGTCGCGGTAGTGCTGCGCCGCGCCGGTCTCCTCCACGAAGCCCGTCCCGCCGTGCACCTGGATCGCGTCGCTCGCGATCTCGACCGCGTCCTCGGTGGCCCATCCTTTGAGGATCGGCACGAAGAACTCGGCGAGACGGCCCGTGCCGTCGGCGTCGGCGCGGTCGAACAGGTCGCCCAGGTACACGCCGAGCGCCCGCATCGCATAGACGCGGCTCGCCATCGACAGCAGCAGCCGTCGCACATCGGGATGCTCGGCGATCGGCGTGCCGGCGGGGCGATCGAGCACGACCCCCTGCCGGCGCTCGGAAGCATACGCCGCCGCCCGCTGGCGGGCGCGGTCGGCAATGCCGGTGGCCTGGAAGCCCATGCCCGCGCGCGCCGAGTTCATCATGACGAACATGCCGGCCAGGCCCCCGCCGACCTCTCCGACGAGGTGGCCGACGGCGTCCTCGAACGACAGCGCGCACGTGGGGCTGGCGTGGATCCCGAGCTTGCGCTCGACGGCGACGGTCGTCACGGCGTTGCGCCCGCCCGCAGTGCCGTCGGCGTTCGGGAGGAACTTGGGCACGACGAACAACGACAGCCCCTTCGCGCCCGCGGGGGCGTCGGGGGTGCGCGCGAGCACGAGGTGCACGATGTTCTCGGCGATGTCGTGGTCGCCCCACGTGATGAAGATCTTCTGCCCGCGCAGCGACCACGTGCCGTCGGCGCGGGGGGTCGCGATCGTGCGGATCGCGCCGAGGTCGCTGCCGGCATCCGGCTCGGTCAGGTTCATCGTGCCGGTCCACTCGCCCGACACGAGCCGCGTCAGGAAGACCTCGCGCACCTCGTCCGACGCGACGGCGTCGAGCGCGTGGATCTGCCCGGCGGTGAGCAGCCAGCACAGCGCGAACGCGGCGTGGGAGCCGTTCCAGAGCTCGCCGAGGCCGGCGCGCACCGATCCCGGCAGTCCGTCGCCGCCGGCCGATGCGGGGGCCTCGGCGGTGACCCAGCCGGCATCCACGAACGCACGATAGGCCTCGGCGAAGCCGGCGGGCAGGTGCGCCTGGCCGTCGACGAGCCGCACGCCCTCGCGGTCGCCGAGCGTCTGCAGCGGAGCGAGCACGGATGCGGCGAACTCTCCGGCGCCGGCGACGATGTCGACCGCGTCCTGCGCCGTCAGCGCGCCCCCCGTCGACCGCGCGAGGAGGTCGACGCCGAACGCCTCGCGGTACAGGAACGCGTAGTCGGCGACGGGCGGCTGATACTCGGATGCGGCGGCCACAGGAGGATCCTCACGTCAGCGGATGAGACTGAGGTTCAGTGTACGTGCGACTGAGTCGCATCCGCATCCCCGGGCGCTCTCGACCCCGGCAGCGGTCCGGGGCGCGGCCTCGGGGTGTCAGACGGCGGCGAGCTGCGCGCGACGGGCGGCGAGCTCGTCGAACGTCGCGAACGACTCCGCGATCGGGTCGCCGGTGAAGTGGCCGACCCAGCCGTCGTCGTCGTGGAAGAACCGGATGCTGACGTACTCAGGCGCCGTGCCCATGTCGAACCAGTGCGTCGTGTTCGCGGGCACCGAGACGAGGTCGCCGGCCTCGCAGAACAGCGCGTGGACCTTGCCGTTCGCGTGCAGGTAGAACACGCCGGCGCCCTTCGCGAAGAAGCGGTCCTCGTCGTCGTCGTGCCGGTGCTCCGACAGGAACTTGGCGCGCGCGGCGACCTTCGCGGTGTCGTAGTCGTCCTGACTGGGCGACAGGCCGACGACGTCGACGAGCGTGTAGCCCTCGCTGCGCTTGACCTCCTCGACGCGGTCGGCGTACGCCGCGAGCACGGCGTCGAGCGACGCGCCGTCCGGCAGCTCCGCGAGCTCCCAGCGGGAGAAGCGCGCCCCGAGCTCGGCGAGCGCGGCGCGGATCTCCTCGGCGTCCGTCGTCTCCAGCACCGGTGCGGCGGGGTCGGTCTCGTTCCAGACGGTCAGCAGTGTCATGGCGTTCTCCTCAGGTCTCTCGTTCCATTCTCGCCGGTCGCCGGGCCTCGACGCGCCGTCCGTAACATTCGCTCGCCGGCCGTAACATTCCCCGGCGCGATCGTCACCGCGCCGCCCACTCCTGGATCGCCGCCGCAGCCAGGCGCGAGTGCACGACGACGACGTCGTCCGACGCCCCGCCGATGTGTGGAGTGAGCGTCACGTTCTCGAACGTCAGCAGCTCGTCGTCGGGCGCGAGCGGCTCGCGGTGGAAGACGTCGAGCCCCGCCCCCGCGATGCGCCCGTCCCGCAGGACGTCCAGCAGCGCGTCGCGGTCGACGAGCCCCGCCCGGGCGGCGTTGACGAAGTACGCGTCGGGACGCAGCAGCGCCAGCTCGCTCCGGCCGATCATCCCGGCCGTCGCGGACGTGAGCGGCACGTGCAGGGTCACGATGTGCGACGTGGAGAGCACGTCGCGAAGCGGCGCGAGACGGATGTCGGGGCCCAGCGCGCCCGGTTCCAGGCCCGGGTCGAACACGACGACCTCCATCCCGAAGCCGAGCGCCCGCCGCGCCACGCGGCGGCCGACCGCTCCGCCGCCGACGATGCCGATGCGGCGGCCGGCGAGGCCGACGCCACGGAAGCGGGCGTACGATTCGAAGACGTCGGATGCCGCCCACTCCCCGGCGCGCAGCCAGCGCTGCGACGCCGACACGTGCCGCACGGTGTCGAGGATCAGCGCGAACGCGAAGTCCGCGGTCACCTCGGCGTTGCGGCCAGGCGTCGTCACGACCTCGACTCCGGCGGCGGCGCACGCGTCGAGGTCGACGTTCTCGGGCGCGGCGCGGCATGCGACGACCAGCTCCAGCCCGGGCGCGGCCGCCAGCGCCCGCTCGTCGATCCGGTCGAGCTCGACGACGGCGACCTGCACGCCGTCGAGGCCCAGGCCGCGCTCGGCGAGCGAGACCCCGTCGGTGCGCGGCGGCACGACGACCACGTCGTGCGACTCGGCCAGGGTCGCCACTGCGGCCGGATCGAAGGCGGCGGTCACCGCGATGCGCAAGCGCCGGGGGCTCTCGGCCGCGGGTCGTCGGGGCGCAGCCGTGCGCGCGGAGTGGACGGACGCCACGGCTCAGCCCTGTCGCAGCGCGCGCAGCGCGCCCCAGTGCGGGCGGACCGCGTCGCGGACCGCGATGAAGGCCGCGCGCGCATCGGCGAGCGGCCGGTCGGGGCGGGGCTCGAACGTCGTCTCGGGCTGGCGCAGCAGCCGCACGGCCTCCGGCAGGTCGGCAGCGATCCCCGCCGCGACGAGCGCGCCCGTGGCGGCGCCGCGTGCGCCGGCCTCGTCGTCCTCCGCGCGCACGACCGTGCGGCCGGACGCGTCGGCCAGCAGCTGGCACATGAGGTTCGAACGGGCGCCGCCCCCGCAGATGCGCACGACGCGGTCGGCGCCGAGGATGTCGAGACATTCGCTCATCGAGAACGCCAGGCCCTCGAACACCGCTCGGAACAGCTCCGCCGGGGTCGTCGTGACGCTCGTGCCGAGCCACGACGCGGATGCCGCGGTGTCGACGAACGGCGCCCGCTCTCCGCTCGGCGATCCGTAGGGCAGGTAGACGATCCCCCCGCTGCCGTGCGGCACCGCCCGCAGCTGGGCCTCGATCTCGTCCCACGAGCGGTCCGCGAAGCCCAGCGTCCGCCGCGCCCAGTCGACGTTCGGCGAGCCCGTCATCGAGGACAGCGCCTCGATGACCTGCGTGCCGCGTCCGGTCGAGATCACGATCGCCACGTCGCTGCGCACGTCGCGGCGGTGCGCGTGGTTGACCGCGACGGTCGCCGTCGTGCCCAGCACGATGAAGCCCGCGCCGTCGTCGATCGCGCCCAGCCCCACGGGGCACGCCGCCGAGTCGACCCAGCCCGCCGCGACCGGCGTGCCCGCCGCAAGTCCCAGGTCGCGCGCGGCCTGAGGCGTGACCCTGCCGGCCACGCCGAGCGGGTCGAGCACCGCAGGCAGCAGCCGCCGCCAGTGCTCGTGCCCGAGCCGGTCGACCATGGCGTCGGAGTACTCCCCCGTGCCCACGTCGAGGTACGTGCGCGACGCCTCCGACGGGTCGGTCGCGGCCTCGCCGGTCAGCCGGAAGCGGATCCAGTCCTTGCAGTTGAGGTGGTGCGCCGCCGCGACGACGGCGTCGGGCTCGTCGGCGGACAGCTCCTCCAGGAGGATCGGCAGGGTGCCGGGGAAGATCGAGGAGCCTGTGGCCGCGATCACCGCCGCGTTCCTGCCGTCCGCCTCCCACTCGGCGACGCGCGCGGCGCCGCGGCCGTCGAGCCACAGCGCGGCAGGGCGCACGGGCCTGCCGTCGGGCCCGACGAGCCACGCGCCGTCCCCCTGGCCGGTGATGCCGATGGCAGCGACCGCGTCGCCGCCGGCATCCGCGACTGCGTCGCGCACGGCGCCCGCCACGGCATCCCAGATCTCCTCCGGGTCGCTCTCCGCCCGCCCGCCCGCGCCGCGGGACACCGCGACCGACCGGTACCCGGTCGCGAGCACGGCGCCGCCGTCGCCCGCCAACCCGTAGAGGACCGCCTTGACGCCGGTGGTGCCCGCGTCGATCCCCAGGACCGCCGCGGTCATGCCCTCGCGGCCCGATCCGCGGCGCGGCGCGCCTGCTGCGAGACGGTGTACGCGAGGGCGAGGGCGACCAGCAGCACGACGCCCTGCAGCGCCGCCTTCAGGTTGAAGTCGATGCCGAGGAGGTCGAGTCCGTTGGCCAGCACGCCGAGGAAGAGCACGCCGACGATGGTACCCGGAACGTTCGGTCGCGACCGCGGGTGCATCGACGCGCCGATGAAGACCGCGGCGATGGCGTCGAGCTGATACCCGAAGCCGGCCAGCGGCGTGTAGAGCCGCAGCCCCGCGCACAGCAGCACGCCGCCCAGCGCGCACGTCGCGGCGGCCACGATGTACACGAGCGTGCGATCGCGGCGCGTGCGCAGGCCAGCGACCACCGCGGCGCGGTCCTGCAGGCCCATCGCGTCGATGCGCACGCCCGTCGCCTGACGGTGCAGCGCGATGGCGTAGCCGATCGTGATCGCCGCCGCGATGAGCACCGGGACCGGGACGGACAGGAACGAGCCGGAGCCGAGCGCGACGAAGCCCTCCGGCGCCGCACGGTAGCTGATGCTCGCGCCGCCGCTCGTCCCGATCTGCTGCAGGCTGCGCCCGATGAAGAACGTGCCGAGCGTGGCGAGGAAGGGCGTCACGCCGAGCCCGACGATCAGCAGCGCGTTGAGCGCGCCGATGAGCGCCCCGCCCAGGATGCCTGCCAGCACGGCGATCGGCCACGGCAGCCCGAACACCGACAGCGCGATGATCGAGAACCAGGCGCCGAAGTCGAGCGCCACAGCCGCGGACAGGTCGATGCCGCCGGAGGTGACCACGAGCGTCATCCCGAGCGCGACGAGCACGAGGATCGCGCTGGCGTCGAGCACGTTCAGCAGGTTGCTCGGGCGCAGGAACGCCTCGGCGGTCACGGCGAAGAAGATGAACAGCGCCGCGAACGCGGTGAGGAAGCCGTAGCGCATCGCGGATGCCGCGGCCGAGCTGGCGATGCGGCGCGCGCGCGGGGGCGCGGGAGTCGTGGTCGTCACGATGCCGTCTCCTTCGCGCGCAACGCCGCCGCGGCGACCACGACGAGGATGAGCAGGCCCTTCCAGCCGTCGACCCACGAGTTGTCGACGCGGACGAGGATGAGTCCGTTCGCCATGAGGGCGACGAAGATCGCGCCGAGCGCGGCGCCGCCCACGGTCACGATGCCGCGGCGGGAGAACGCGGCGCCGAGGAACGTCGCGAGCACCATGTCGACGAGCAGCCGCTCGTCGATGCCCGGGCTGCTGCCCGAGCCACGCGCGACGAGGAGCACGGAGGCGAGGCCGGCGAGCAGTCCCGCGATCACGAACGTCGACATGACGTACCGGTTCACCCGCAGGCCCGCCGCCTCGGCGGCGCTGCGGTTCCCGCCCACCGCCTGCAGGCGCACGCCGTAGGGAGTGCGACGCATCACCACCGTGAGCACCAGCAGCACGACGAGCATGAGGATGACCGAGACCGGGACCTCGAACACGCGCTGGTCGCGCACGAACTGGATCGTGGGGTCGGAGACGTCGATGCGCTTGTTGGCGCTCACGAAGCGCGTGATGCCGACGACGGCGACGTACATCGCGAGGGTGGCGAGGATCGACGACAGCCCGACCACGCCCACGAGGATCGCGTTGGCCAGCCCGATCACCACGGCCACGGCGACCGCGAGCAGCAGCGCGAGCGCGAACGACGTGCCGTGGACCAGCTGATCGCTGAGGATCACCGTCGCGAGCGCCGCCGTCGCCGGCAGCGAGAGGTCGATGCCGCCGGTCACGGCGTCGTCGCCGCCGCCGACCACGACGAGCGCGAGCGCCATCGCCACGACGGCGACGGGGGCCGCCTGGGTGAGGCTCGCGGACAGGTTCCGGACGGTGAAGAAGAACGGCGTGGCGAGCGCCAGGTACACGCACATCCCGACGATGAGGCCGAGCGGCGCCCACCGCACGAGCACGCGCGTGATCCGGTCGCCGAGCGAGCGCGCGACCGGCGGGGCCTCGAGGATCGTCATGCGGCGTCCGCCTTCGGCTCGGCGCCGCTGCCGGTCATCCGGCTGATCAGGTCCTCCAGCGCGAGCTGCTCGGTGGGCAGGTCGTCGACGACGCGGCCGCGCAGCATCACGAGCACCCGGTCGCACAGGCCGATGATCTCGGCGGGGTCGGTGGACGCGACGAGGATGCCGGCGCCGCCGTCGGCGAGCTCGGCCAGCAGCCGGTAGATCTCCTCCTTGGCGCCGATGTCGACCCCGACGGTCGGCTCGTCGAGCACCAGGAGGGTCGCGCCCGCGGCGAGCCCGCGGCCGAGCACCACCTTCTGCTGGTTGCCGCCGCTGAGCCGGCCGGCGATCGCGGCCGGGTCGGCGGGGCGGATGTCGAGCCGCCCGATCAGGCCGTTCGCCCTGTCGCGGTTGCGGCGGCGGTCCAGGAGCCCGGCGCGCACGTCCTCCCCGAGGGTGTTGAGGGTGAGGTTGCGCTCGACGGGGAAGTCCAGCACGAGCCCCTCGTGACGCCGGTCGCGCGGGATGAGCGCGACGCCGCGAGCGAGGGCGGCGGCCGGCGTGGCGGGCCGGTACGGCGCGCCGTCGAGGGTGATCCGCCCGCGGCGGGGGGCACGGAGCCCCGTGACCATCTCCACGACCTCCGACGCGCCGGAGCCCAGCACGCCGGTGATCCCGACGATCTCGCCGCGGCCGACCGAGAACGAGACGTCGGCGGCGGGCCGGCCGTCGCCGATGCCCTGCACC
>JASGDZ010000256.1:0-2841 GCA_047606835.1 Microbacterium sp.
CCTCGGAATCGAGGTCGCCTCCGCGCTGCGAGGTCTCGTGCTGAGCGGACAGATGGATCCGGAGCGGGGCAGCCAGGCCATCGCCGACCTCATGGCCATCGATGTCGCGCTGCACGACACGACCGTTCTCCTCCCCCGCGTCTGGGCGCTCCGCGAGAACCTCTCGGCGTACGACGCCGGCTACGTCGCCCTCGCAGAGGTGCTCGGTGCGACACTCGTCACCGGCGACGCGCGCATCGCCCGTTCTCCGGGCATCCGCGCTGAGATCCATCTCATCGCCGCGGGTTGACGCGCCGTCTGCCCCCCCACAGGGGGCTCGCGCTGCGCGTTCTGCACAGATCGGTCGCAGCGACGGCATCCGCCCGCGCCCGCATGCCACGATTCCTGTGACGTCACCGCATGGGCGGGGCACAATGGGGAGGGTGTTCGACCTCATGAATCCGGACAACTGGGTCTACATCGCGGCGCTGACGACCGTGATGCTCGGCGGCACGACCCTTATCGTGACCCTCACGAACCGCTCGACGACGACCGCCATCCGCGGCGTGGAGGGGAGGATGCTCGGCGCCCTCGCCGGCCTGGAGGGCCGCTTCACGGCCCTGGAGAGCAGCGTCGACGGCAAGATCGCCGCGCTCGACGGGAAGATCGCCGCGCTCGACACCAGGGTGAGCAGTCGCTTCGCCGAGTTCGAGAGCAGCGTCAACGCGCGCTTCGCCGGGCTCGAAGGCCGGATGGCGGGGCAGTTCGGCCTGCTGAACGGTCGCATGGACGCGCTCGAAGGCGAGGTGCGGGGGCTGCGCGGCGAGATGAACGCGCGCTTCGAGGCGGTGGACACACGTTTCACGGCGCTCGACCACCGCATCGACAACCTCGATCGCGATGTCAGCGCGCTCGTGAAGCGGGCGCTGGAGTGACGTCACCGCCGCGCACGACATCGCCCGCCCTCGCCACCGACGTGCGCGCCCGACTGGACGCAGAGATCGCGGCGCTGCGGACCGGCGAGAAGGCGTGGTGCGCGCTGACGCTCGGCCAGCGCGCGCGGCTGCTGGAGCGTGTGCGCGCCGAGGTCGTGCGCGTCGCCGAGGAGTGGGCCGACACCGCCTCCACGATCAAGGGCCTCGAGCCGGGGCATCCACTGCGCGGCGAGGAGTGGCTCTCCGGGCCCTACGCGGTGCTCGCGGCCCTCGACGCGTACGCCGCCTCCCTGCGTGCGCTGGCACACGGACACAGCCCGCTGGCGACCGTCGAGACCTCGGTCGCCCCGGGCGGCCGCGTGGTGCTGCACACGTTCCCCACGAGCCCCGTCGACGCGCTGCTGCTGTCGGGGTTCACCGCCCAGGTGTGGCTGCGACCCGGCGTGACCGAGGCGCAGGCGAGAGCGGATGCGGGGCTCGCCCAGCGCACCCCGACGGCGCCGGGCGGCGTCGGTCTCGTGCTCGGGGCCGGCAACGTCACCGCCATCCCGGTGCTCGACGTGCTCTACGAACTGCTCGCGCACAACCGCGTGGCCCTCCTCAAGCTCAACCCCACGATGGATCCGCTGCGGCCGGTGTTCGAGCGCGCGCTCGCGCCGCTCGTCGAGCCCGGCCTCCTCGCGATCGAGACGGGTGGAGCGGATGTCGGCGCGCACCTGGCCGCCCACGACGGCATCGACCACGTGCACATCACGGGCGCCGAGGCGACCTTCGACGCGATCGTGTGGGGCGCGGGCCCGACGCCGCAGGCGAAGGCCGCCGCGCGACGGCGCAAGCGCGAAGGACGCCCCCTGCTGCGAAAGCCCATCACCGCCGAGCTCGGCGGCGTGTCGCCGATCGTCGTCGTGCCCGGCAGGTGGAGCGACGCCGACCTGCGCTACCAGGCCGAGCACGTCGTGACGATGCGTCTCTACAACAGCGGACACAACTGCATCGCCGGCCAGGTCGTCGTGCTGAGCCACGACTGGCCGCAGCGCGACGCCTTCCTCGCCGCCCTGCGCGACGCGTTCGCCCGCGCACCGCAGCGACCCGTGTGGTACCCGCGCAGCGACGAGAGGCTCGCCGCTGCGGCGACCGCCTACCCCGACGCCGAGTGGCTGTGCGGGCACACGCGCGCGCTCGTCGCCATCGGCGACGACACCGACGCCACCGCGCTGGAGACCACGGAGTACTTCGCCCCCGTGCTCGGCGTCGTGCAGCTGCCGGGGCTCGGGCAGGAGTTCCTCGACGCCGCGGTGGCGTACGCGAACGACCGGCTCGCCGGCACGCTCGGCGCCAACGTGCTCATCGATCCCGCGACCGAGCGCGCCCTCGGCGACGGCTTCGAGCGGGCGATCGCCGACCTGCGCTACGGCGCCGTCGCGATCAACGCGTGGACGGCCTTCACCTTCCTCACCCCGACGGCCACGTGGGGCGCCTACCCCGGCAACACCCCCGACGCGATCGGCAGCGGCGTGGGCGTCGTGCACAACGGCTTCCTCGTCGACGCCGTGGAGCGCTCCGTCACCCGCGGGCCGTTCCGCCCGTTCCCGCGCTCGGCCCGCGGCGGCGAGCGCACCGTGCTCCCCAAGCCGCCGTGGTTCGTGACGTCCCGCACGGGCGCCGCCGTCAGCGAGGGGTTCACTCGGTTCCGGATGGACGGCGACTGGCTGCGGCTGACCCGCACCCTCGCCGCGGCGTTTCGCGCCTGACGCGGCGGGTTTCGATACGCCGGCCTGCGGCCGGCTACTCAACCACCGGGTGGGGGTGGCGGCAGCGAAGCGGCCGGCGCCCGCGCGCAGCGCGACCCCCGGTGATCGAGTGCCCGCGCGCAGCGCACGCACCGGTGATCGAGTGCCCGCGCGCAGCGCACGCACCGGTGATCGAG
>JASGDZ010000257.1:0-13860 GCA_047606835.1 Microbacterium sp.
CGCGGCATCCGCGACCCCGTCCTCGCCGAGCGGCACGACCGCCGGCGACGGCTGCCACGCCTGGCGCAGCGCGAGCCACACGATCGACGCCACGGCGAAGACCGCGCCCTCCACGAGGGGCGCGGCGGGCTCCGGGGTCCCGAGCGCGATCTGCGCGGCCAGCGCGGCGGTGGCGGGAAGCAGCGCCCACGCCGCGTGCTGCGTCCGCGACGCGAGGCTCGCGGTGAGCACGCCCGCCACGAGGAACAGCAGGAACGGCACGAGGAAGAGGCCGTCGGCGCCAGAGACGGGGGTCACCGTGGTGAGGAGCTGCTTCCACGACGTGACGACGCCGAGGGCCAGTGCGCGCAGGGTGTCGAGGGTGGGGACGAACCCCGCGATCGTCGTGTGGGACAGCGCGAGCGCGCCGCCCGGCACGAAGTAGGCCGCGATGGTCACCGCGCTCACGACGAGCACGCCCCAGCGCCGCAGCGCGCCGAGCGCGCCGATGCCGACGCCCAGCAGCAGTCCGCCGACCGCCGCGACGAGGTAGCCCGGCCCGCCGAACGTGGGCCAGAAGCCGGCGATCGGCACGGCCAGCAGCGCCAGCACGGCGGCGACGTCGACGATCGCGCGCGTGCGCGGCGAGCCGTTCACGAGAGCACCTTGCGCAGGGCGGAGGGGAGCTGGTCGAGGGCTCCGATCGTGACGACGTCCGCGTCGCCGATGCGGCGCAGCGACGGGCTGTGTCCGCCGTGCGCGACGATCGCGAGCACGCGGGCGCCGAAGGGGAGCCGTGAGCACGCGACCCGCAGCTTCGCGGCGTCGACGGCCGAGCCGCACACGAGCACCACGATGCTCGCCTGCGGGGCGGAGGCCGCGATCGTGCCCGCCAGCTGCACGACGTCGCCCTCGCGGGGCCGCGACGGCGCGAGCGCGGCGAGCGCGTCGAGGAAGCGTCGGCCGGTCTCGGCCGGCAGGGCCCTGCCCTGCACGTGCACGTCGACGCGGCGCGAGTCGCGCAGCGCCCGCAGCCCGAGCGACCCCGCGGCAGAGATCGCGAGCTCGAAGTCGTCGTCGGCGCGGTAGTCGTCGGGGTTGCGCGACAGCCCGATCACGAAGTGCGAGCGGCGCGTCTGCTCGTACTGGCGCACCATGAGCGCGCCGGTGCGCGCCGTCGAGCGCCAGTGCACGTGCCGACGGTCGTCGCCGGGCTGGTACGCGCGCAGCGCGTGGAACGACACGTCGTCGCGGGAGAGGTCGGTCGCCGGCATCCCCTCCAGATCGCGCAGGAACCCCAGCGACTGCCCCTCGAACGGCACCGTGCGCGGATGCACGAACAGGTCGACCGGCTCGTCGCGCCGGTGCACGCGCTCGAAGAGCCCGAGCGGGTCGCCGCGCACGACGCTCACCGGGCCCACGGCGAGCACGCCGCGGCGGTGCGTGGGGATCGCGAAGAGCTCCTCGACCGACTCGCCGGGCGCGAGCCTGCGCACGGCGAAGACGCCCCGGCCGCCGCCGACGGGCAGCACGACGCGGGAGGGGAGGATGGCGCGGCTCCCCGCGTTGGCCAGGCGGAGCGCGCCGACGGCGCGCTCGCCCACCACCACGCGGTCGCGGCCCAGGTCGAGCGACACGTCGTAGGCGGTGCGGCCGATGAGGAACAGCAGGCACAGCGCGAGCGCGACCGTCACGACGACGGCGACGACGGTGAGCTCGAGCCAGCCGAGGACGGATCCGGCGACCCACAGCACGACCGCGAGCGCGATCAGCACCCACGCGGCCGGACGCACCACCCCCGCGATCGCGCGCACGCGGCGCACGACGGCGGATGCCGCGGCACCGGCTCGCACCGCGTCGCGCGCACGCGCCGCACGGGTGAGCGTCTCGGCGGTCATCAGGCCGCGGACCTCGCCTGCGGCGCCGCGACGGCCTCCAGCACGCGGGCGACGACGGCAGCCGCGGTCGTGCCGGAGAACTCGGCCTCGGGGTCGAGCACGAGCCGGTGGGTCCACACCGGCGCGGCCAGCGCCTTGACGTCGTCGGGGGTGACGTAGTGCCGCCCCTGCGCCGCGGCCCACACCTTGGCGATGCGCACCATCGCGAGCGATCCGCGCACCGACACCCCGAGCCGTGTCGCCGGGTCCTCCCGCGTCGCCTCGGCGAGCTGGGCCGCGTAGCGCAGCACCACGGGGTCGACGTGCGCCGTCGAGGCGAGGTCGGCCATGTCGGCGACGGCCCCGGTGGTGATGATCGCGGGCAGGTGCGCCGACGGGTTGCGGTCGGCGGCGCCGGCGAGGATGCGCTCCGCGACGGCGAGGTCGGGGTATCCGATCGAGGTCTTCACGAGGAAGCGGTCCAGCTGGGCCTCGGGCAGCTTGTAGGTGCCCGCCTGCTCGATGGGGTTCTGCGTCGCGATCACGAGGAACGGCCGCCCGACCTCGTGCGCGACGCCGTCGACGGTGACCCGCGACTCCTCCATCACCTCCAGCAGCGCCGACTGCGTCTTCGGCGAGGCGCGGTTGATCTCGTCGGCCAGCACGATCGAGGCGAAGACCGGGCCGCGGTGGAACTCGAAGCGGTGGCTGGTCTGGTCGTAGATCGTGACGCCGGTGACGTCGGACGGCAGCAGGTCGGGGGTGAACTGGATGCGGCTGCTCGTGCCCTGCACGGTGGCGGCCAGCGCCTTGGCGAGGCTCGTCTTCCCCGTGCCGGGCGCATCCTCCAGCAGCACGTGCCCCTCGGCGAGCATCGCCGAGAGCACGAGCGCGACCACGTCCTGCTTTCCCATGAGCGCCTGGTCCACGTTCTGCACGAGTCGGGCGAACGTGCCCTGGAACCAGGCCGCCTGCTCGGGTGTCATCGTCATCGTCTCGGTGTCCTCTTCTGCCTTGTCGTTCGTCGTGCCCTGTGCATCGTGCCGCGGCCGCTAGTACCAGGTCAGTCCGTCGGCGTCGCCCCAGCCGACGATCCGCACCCACGCGGTCTCGCCGGGGTTGCCGAAGTAGCACCCGAGCTGCAGCGAGCCGTTCGCCGGCAGCGACTTCGTGCTGCTGGAGAACTGTCCGCCGTTCTCCCGCCAGCACTGGACCGTGTACGTGCCGGCGGTGAAGTTCTCGGTGTTCACCACGAGGTACGCGCACGACGAGTGGGTGCACGTCGCCCAGGTGCCCGACGCGCCCTTCGTCGTCCACGCCTTCGGCTCGGGCGCGTCCTGTGTCGTCGCCGACGCGCTCTTGGTCGACGTCTGGCCCTCGGCATCCGTAGCCCGCACGGTGATCTTGTGCGTCTCCGAGTAGCCGTAGGAGTCCGACGTGCTGCCGCTGTCGGCGACGGTCTTCCACGAGCCGCTGTCGATGCGGATCTCCATCTTCACGATGTCGCGCCCGTTGCGCGCCGGCGCCGACCACGTGTACGAGATGGTCGTGCCGCTCGCGGAGGCGCTCGCGGACGGCGTGCCGATCGCGCCGTAGGGCTCGACGGTGTTGGATGCCGCCGAGGCCGCTCCGTCGTAGCGCACGCCGTCGATCGACGCGTACGCGCGCACCCGCACGGAGTACGAGCCGTTGTTGGGCACGCCGCTGGTGATGACCTTGCCGTTCCAGTCGCTGCGCCAGTCCCCGTTGTTGACCGAGAACTCGTACTCCAGCTCGCTGCTGGTGGCGCCGTTGCCGGAGGGCGCGGTGTACGTCACCGACACGCTGTCGTCGCCGGCCGTCGCGACGACGTTCGTGGGCGCGCTGGCGCTGCCGAAGGCGCGCAGCGCGGAGGACTGGCTGCTCCACGCGCCTGTGCCCGCCTTGTTGGACGCGCGCACGCGGAACGTGTAGTCGGTCGTGGAGTTGTCGACGGTGACGGCCTGGCTCGTCTGCGTCCCGGACACCTCGATCGTGCGCACGACCGACGAGCCGCGCAGGACGTCGAGCTCGTAGCCGGAGACGGCGTCGCCGTTGGCGTCCGGCGCCGACCACGCGACGCGCAGCTGCGATTGCGTGCCCACCGGCTGCAGGCGCGTCACGGTCGGCGCGGCGGGCGCGTCCGGCTCCCGCGCCGGGATCTCGGTCGCCGACCACTGGCTCCACTCCGAGGGGTCGGGCGCGCGGTTGTGGGCGCGCACGCGCACCTGGTAGGCGACGCCGTTCTCCAGGCCCTCCCACACGACCGCGTTGCCCTTCTGGCCGGTCTTCTGCGTGACGCCCGACGGCGGCGCCGGCGAGATCTCGAGCGTGAACGACTCGACAGGGGAGCCGGGCGTGGAGGGCGTCACCCACGCCACCTCCAGGCTGCTGTCGCCGAACACGAGCGTCGGCGGGTCGGGCGTGTCCGGCCGCGCGTCTGGGCGCGCCGTCTCGGACGGCAGCGACGGGTCGGACACGCCGACCCGGTTGGTCGCGGTCACCGTGAAGTTGTACTCGCGGTTGTTGACGAGGCCGTCCAGGGTGCACGTCGTCGCGACGCACTGCTTCGAGTAGTCCTTCTTCGCCGAGGTGACCGTGTAGCCGGTGATCTCCGCGCCGTTGTCGACCGGGGGCGTCCACGACAGCACGACGGTGCGGTCCTGCACGCTCACCACGGTGGGCTTGCCCGGCGCGTCGGGGCGGCCCTGCACCGTGAGGTGGATGCGGCCGTCCACCTCACGGTCGACGTCGCCGGTGGCGTCCTGCACGCGGTAGCGCACCACCATGCGTCCGACGAACGTGTCGTCGGGCTGGATCCGCACCACGCCGTCGTCGAACGAGACCACTTCGCCCTGGCCGGTCTCCACGCTCGCCGCGGTGATCTTCAGCGGCGTCTCCGGGAACGGGTTGAAGTCGTTGTCGCGCGCGGACACGGAGGTGACGACGCCCTGGTGCGCCTCCGCCACGACGTCGTCGTTCGCGGTGGGCAGCGGCCGCGTGGACGCGGTGACGCGCACCCGCACCGAGCCCTCGACGGCCGGCGACTGGCCGTCCTCGACGCGGATGCGCAGCTGCGCCGTCGTGCCCTTCGCGGTGGCCGTCGCGGCGCTCGCCCGCAGCGTCTGCCCGTCGATCTGCGCCGACACGCCGTCCGTCGCGCCGCCCACGATCGTGTAGCGCATGGCGGCGACGTCGCCGGGATCGGGGTCCGTGGTCAGCGCGGCCAGGTCGAGCGAGCCCGGCTCCTCGCCGGGTGCGACGTCGAGCTGTCCGTCGGTGAACGTCGGCGACTGGTTCTCCGGCGGAAGCACCGTGATCGGGATCGTGAGGGTCGCCTTGCGGCCGTCTGGGTCGTCGGGCCCGGCCCCGTCGGTCACCTCGAACGTCACGGCATCCTGACCGTAGTACCCCTCGGCACTGCGGTAGACGAGCGTCGACTGGTCCTTGACCAGCGCGGAGCCGTCGCCGTGCAGCGCGCTCGCCTTCGCCGCCTCGGTGATCACGACGGAGCGCGAGCCGGACGCGCGCACGTACTCGGCGAGGGGCAGCTCCTTCGTCTCTCCGCTGCGCACCTCGACCGGCTCGGTGGACACGAGGGTGGGCGGCAGCCCGTCCAGCGACGGCACGAAGACGAAGGCGGATGCCGTGAGGCCGTCCACGTCGGCGACGGTGTACGTGAGCAGGCGCGCCTCGTCGGTGAGCGTGATGCGCATGACCCCGTCGGCGAGGACCTTCGCCCCCTCGTCCGCCACGGTCACCGTGAGCGCCTCGCGCGTGCCGTCCGGGTCCTCGTCGTTGTCCAGCACCGCGACGTCGACCGTCGCGCTGTCGATGTCCTCCGGCCGCACGCGGTCGTCGCGGGCGACGGGCGGCACGAGCGGCACGTCCGGCTTCACCGTCACCTGCAGCACGGCCATCGCCTGAGCGCCGCGGGTGTCGCGGATCGTGTACTGCACCGAGGTCTCGACGGGCTCGTCGGGGGCGGTGACGACGACCCGGTCGCCGACGACCTCCGCGTCCAGCCCGGCGACCTCCGGCAGCACGAGCCCGTTCGTCACGAGCCCGAAGGAGTCCCCGTCGGGGTCGGAGTCGTTCGTGAGCACCGGCACGGCCACCGAACGGCCCGGCCGCATCACGACGGCGTCCTTCACCGCGTACGGCGCCTGGTTGACGGCCTCGGCGGGTGCGATGCCGACGAGGACCGTCGCCGTCGCCTCCTTGCCGAGGCGGTCGCGCACGCGGTAGGTGAACCGGTCGGTGCCGACGCTGTCGGCGAGCGCCTCGTAGGCGAGGTAGTCGGCGCCGACCTCGATGCGGCCCTTCGTCGGCGCGTCCGCGACGCCGACGAGCTCGACGGAGTCGCCGTCGGGGTCGATGCCGTTGAGGTCGATCGGGATGCGCACGGTCGTGCCGCTGAGCACGCGCGCGACGACGTCGAGCGGGCGCGGGGCGGCGTTGGTCTGCTCGTTCATCGGGAGCACCTGGATCTTCACGAGCGCCGAGTCCTTCTGCCCCGTGGCGTCGACCACCTGATACGTCGCGTAGACGCTCCCCGCCGTGTCGCTCGCGCGGAAGCGCAGGGTGTCCTCCGACACGAAGATCTCGCCCTCGTCCGGCCCAGGCACCGGCGGGACGAGGGTCGGCGACAGGTGGATGGCGGCGCCGCTCGGGCTGTAGTCGTTGGCGAGCACGGGGATCGTCACGACGTCGCCGACGCGCACGGTCGCCTGGTCCTCTGTGGCGACCGGCGCGCGCACCTTCGACGGCCCGGGCACGGGGATCACGACGACCGAGCCCTCGGCGGTGCCCGTCCCGTTCGAGATGCGGTAGCTGACGACGACCTGCTCGCCGAGCGCGGCCTGGTCCGCGATCCGCAGCGTGGCGTGGTTGAGCACCGACACGGAGATGCCCGAGCTCTCCGGCACCGTGACGGACTGCACGACGAGGATGCCGCCGGCCGGGTCGATGTCGTTGGCGAGCACGTCGACGACGACCTCCCCGCCGCTGGGCAGCAGCGCGACGTCGCGCACGGCGATCGGCGGGTCGTCCGTGTCCCTGCGTTCGACGACGTCCACGCGCACGATGCCGGGCACCCCCGCGCCGCCCGCCGACACCATGTACTGCACGTAGTAGGTCCCTGCGGCCTTCGCCGAGAACGTGAAGGTGCCGCCGGCCGGGTCGAACCCGATGTCGGCGCCGTCGACGTCCTCCACGCGCGACAGGCGCAGCGGGTCGCTCCCTGAGCTGATGTCGTTGAGCAGGGGCGAGACCGTCACGCTGTCGCCGACCGGCACGACGACGTGGTCGGCGGTCGTGACGGGGGTGGTCGTGCCGGCGGGACGGATGTCGAGCCGCAGCACGCCCTCGGTCACGCCGCCGTTGCCGTCCGAGACGACGATCGGGATGTCCTTGCGGCCCTGCACTCCGCTGATGGCCCGGTACGTGATGCGGCCGTCGGCGGTGAAGTCGACCTCGTCGCCCGGGAGCGGATCGACGGTGCCGAGGAAGATGTCGTCGCCGTCGGGGTCGATCCAGTCCGGCAGCACGTTGTACGTCACGACGCCGCCGGACTCGACGGCGACCACCGTGATGCGCTTCTGCGTGGGCGCGCCGTTGACGCTCCAGTCGTGCACCGCGAGCGTGACGCGCGCGCGGTCGACGCCGCCGCGGCCGTCGTCCACCTCGTACGCGAACGACTCGCGGCCGGTCGCGTCGTCGGGCACGGTGATCTGCAGGCCCGAGCCGTTGTTGATGGACTGCACGGGGCCCAGGGCCGGGTCGCCGTCCGGCAGCGTCACGGTCAGCACGTCGCCGTCTGCGTCGTTGTCGTTGTCGAGCACCGGCAGGATCGTGGTGCGGCCCGGGCGGACGCCGTACGAGTCGTCCTTCGCCTCCGGCGGCGTGTTGCGCTCCGACCGCTCGGGCAGCGTCGTCTCGACGGTCTCCTCCGACGTCTCGTCGTCGCTGTCCTCCGCCTCGCCCTCCGGCGGCGTGATGTCGTCCCAGTTGTCGACCTGGCGCATGTCCTCGCTCGCCATCCAGGCCAGGCCCCCGACGGCGTCGTTGAGCACGACGACGTCGCGGTTCACGCGGAAGGTCAGCTGCGTCCGGTCGTCGAGGCCGACGAGGTCGGTCGCGAGGTCGTCGGCCTCGCCGACGCAGTCGCGTCGGAACGTCGCCGACACCGCCCACGCCGCGTACACGCAGCCGTTGAGCGTGACAGGGGCCGCGGGCAGGCCGGATGCCTCCAGCGTCGTGACCTTCGGCTCGCCGCCGCCGATCGGCACCTCGACGACGCGGTCGGCCGTCGCGACGGCCACCGTGTCGGCGGTCGCGGAGGGCTGCTGCAGCACGGCGCTGTCGGCGTCGGCGACCTGCGCGAGCGACCCGCCCGGTCCGAACAGCTCGCCCGAGCGCGCGTCGAGCACGACCGGCGTCGTGCCGGCTGCGGTGATCGTGGCCACCGCATCCTCCGCGAGGCCCTCGAGCCGGGCCTCGGACGGCTTCTCGGGGGTGCCGTCGGCGTCCACCCGCACGGTCACGAGCGCACCGCGCTCGGTCGACACGGCGTAGACCGTGCCGTCGGTGCCGACGGCCACGTCGGCACCGGCCCCCAGCTTCGCCAGCGGCTTCTCGCCGTCGGTCTGGAACGAGCCGGCCGCGGCGGCGGACACGACCCACAGCGAGCCGCTGCCCGGGTCGAGCACGGCGACGGTCTTGCCCCCGAGCGCGACCTTCGCGCCCGCCGGCACCGTCGCGGAGTCGGTCATCACGACGAGCGCGGGGTCGATGACGGTGACGCTGCCCTCGGGGTCGTGCACCAGCACGGTGTCGCCGGACTGCAGCACGTCGTAGGCGTCGGTCGCCGTGCGCAGCCCTCCGTCCAGCAGCGCCGACGGATGGTTGAAGTGCCCCACGAGCATCGTCGACGTCTTCGTCACCCACACGCCGCCGTCGTTCAGATCGACCTCGGTCGTCGGGTTGCCCTGGTAGAGGAAGGCCATCGCCGCGACGGCGACGGCGGACGCCGTCACGACCGCCGCGGAGGCGAGCGTGCGCGGACGCGCACGCAGCCACGCGAAGGTCTTCACGGGTGCACCCTCTCCGGGGCTCGGTGGTCGTCGCGCGACACGGGGCCGACGGTGCGTCGGAGAGCGCCGACCCGCGAGCCCCCGCTCAGACCGACTGTTCGATCCTAACCCGGCGCCCGCGCGCGCCGATGGGGACAATCACCCAACCCGCTCGGCGCACCAGCATCCCTCGAGGTGATCGTCGACCATTCCCGCCGACTGCATGAGCGCGTACATCGTCGTCGGGCCGACGAAGCGGAACCCGCGCCGGCGCAGCTCCCGGCCCAGCGCCGCCGAGGCCGGCGTCGTCGCGGGCAGCTCGGCGAACGACGCAGGGCGCGACGGCGGCTCGGCGGGCGCGAACGACCACATCAGCGCGTCGAGCTCGCCGGCATCCATGCCCGCCACGATCCGCGCGTTGGAGATCGTCGCCTCGATCTTCGCGCGGTTGCGCACGATGCCGGCATCCGCCATCAGCCGTTCGACGTCGCCCTCGCCGAACCGCGCGACGACGGCAGGCTCGAACCCGGCGAACGCCGCGCGAAAGCGCGGGCGCTTGCGCAGGATCGTGATCCAGCTGAGCCCGGCCTGGAAGCCCTCCAGGCTCAGCTTCTCGAAGAGCGCGCGGTCGCCGTGCAGCGGCCTGCCCCACTCCTCGTCGTGGTAGCGGCGGTACTCCGCGTCGTCGCCGACCCACCCGCAGCGGACCAGGCCGTCGGCGCCGACGCGGAGGTCCGCGCTCACCCGGACCTCTTCCTGAGGCTCTTCTCCGGCACCGGCGCGTCGCCCGACGCGGCGAGCGCCGCGTACCACGCACGCGCCTCGTCCTGCCGCCGCTGCTCGGCGCCAGACGCGATCGGCGCGCGCACGTGCTCGGGCGCGAGGCCGAACGCGTCGACGAGGTCCTGCGCGTGCGGGCGCAGGCGCGCGCACAGCCGGTCGATGTAGCGCGAGACGGATGCCGCCCGCTGCGCGGACAGCCGGTCGTTGACGAGGTGCCAGGAGAGGTGCTTCTCGATGAGCCACAGGCCGAACAGGTCGCGCAGCCAGCCGAGCACCTGCCTCGTGCCGGCGTCGTCGACGGCGGCGACGCCGTCGCTGAGGGCCTCCCACTGCAGCAGCTCCCCGTGCGCGCGGGCCGCCTGAACGAGCGCGACCTGGTGCTCGTTGAACAGCGCCGCGGCCTGGGCGGGCGCCAGCTTCGCCGCGGGGCGCAGGCCGGCGGCGACATCGGCCACCAGCTGCTGCACGCGGCCCGCGAGCAGCTCGTGCTGCTGCTCGGCGCGAAGCCCCAGCTCGACCGAGCGCGCCGTGGAGCCGAAGTCGGCGACGGTCTGGCCGAGCCGGCGAAGCCCCGCGCCGTGGAAGACCTTGCCCGCCGTCTGCCGGGCGGCGAAGCGCGCGAGCGCGGCGGCATCCGCACCCGTGAACTGCTTCGCGTAGTCGCTGAGCAGGCGCTTGCCGACCAGCTGCAGCAGCACGGTGTTGTCGCCCTCGAACGTGACGTACACGTCGAGGTCGTGGTGCAGGCCGACGAGCCGGTTCTCGGCGAGGAAGCCCGCGCCGCCGCACGCCTCGCGGCACTCCTGGATCGCGTCCAGCGCGTTCCACGTGCTGAGGGGCTTGAGCGCCGCCGCGAGCGTCTCCAGGTCTTCGCGCTCCTCGGGGGCGTCGGTGCGGCCGGAGAAGACGCCGTCGAACTTCCGCAGCAGCTCGTCGTGCGCGAAGAACTGGGCGTAGGTCTGCGCGACGCGCGGCAGGAGCCGCCGCTGATGCGTGGCGTAGTCCAGCAGCACGACCTCGTCGCTGCCCGCACCGGAGTCGAACTGGCGCCGCTGGTTCGCGTACGTCACGGCGATGCACTCCGCGAGCGCCGCGCCGGTCGTGGCCGCGCCGTCGAGCGACACGCGCCCCTGCACGAGGGCGCCGAGCATCGTGAAGAAGCGGCGCCCGGGGCTGGAGATGGCGGAGGTGTACGTGCCGTCGGCGGCCACGTGGCCGTAGCGGTCGAGCAGGTTGAAGCGCGGCACGCGCACGTGGTCGAAGTGCAGCCGGCCGTTGTCGATGCCGTTGAGTCCGCCCTTGACGCCGTCGTCCTCGCCGCCGACTCCGGGCAGGAACGCCCCGTCGGCGTCGCGGATCGGCACGTAGAAGCAGTGCACGCCGTAGTTCACTCCGCCCGCGACGAGCTGCGCGAAGACGGTCGCGGCGCTGGCGTGCAGCGCCGCGTTGCCGAGGTAGTCCTTGAACGCGCCGCGGAACGGCGTGTGGATGACGAACTCCTCGGTGACCGGGTCGTACGTCGCCGTGGTGCCGATCGCCGCGACGTCCGACCCGTGCCCGGTCTCGGTCATCGCGAAGGCGCCAGGGATGCTGAGGTCGATGATGCCGGGCAGCCACGCGTCCCAGTGCTTCTTCGTGCCGAGCTGGTGGACCGCGGAGCCGAAGAGCCCCCACTGCACGCCCGACTTGATCTGCAGGCTGGGGTCGGCGAGCACGAGCTCCTGGAAGCCCGCGACGTTCGCGCCGTTGTCGCCGAGCCCGCCGTACTCCTTCGGGAACCCGCGACGCGAGCCGCCCGCCGCAACGAGCAGGTGCAGCTGGCCGAGCACGCGCTCCCGGTGATCGGCCAGCGGCATCCCCTCGACCTTGTGGAAGGCCGGGTCCTTGATCAGCTCGCGCACCTCGCGGCGCGTGGGCGCCCAGGTGCCCAGCAGCAGCGCGTTCACGACGGCGACGTCGATCCGGGGCTCGGACGCGTCGACCGCGCGCGCCTCGTCGGCGCTGTGCGGGGCGGTCGGGGCGCCGCCTGCGGGCGTGCGCCGGCTCGTGGCGGGTCTTTTCTGACGGAGGGCGGCGTCGGCCATGGACCTCACCTTTCGGGGCGAACGCGTGCGGGGGACCCGACCGATGGTAGGACTCCTCCAATCATCCATCGAATCGACTGCGCATCGTCGACAGAGCGGACGGGTCGGCCGACCGGGCGGGGTTGTGCACTCCCCACATCCGGATGTCGCGTCGCGCTTGCCTGCGCGCCTGCACAGCACCAGAATGGGCCCACCGTACCTCCCGCCCCCCACCGTCCCCCCTCGGAGGCAGACATGACACCACTCGGACAGCAGCTCCTTCGGCGCAAGCCGGTCATCTTCCAGCGACGGCATCACGGGGGCGAGGAGCTGGCGAGAAACCTCGGCACCTTCCAGCTGATGATGTTCGGCGTGGGCGCCACGATCGGCACCGGCATCTTCTTCGTGCTGAGCGAGTCCATCCCGCTGGCCGGCCCCGCCGTCGTCATCTCGTTCCTCCTCGCGGCCCTCGCCGCGGGCCTGGCGGCGCTGTGCTACGCGGAGCTGTCGTCGTCGATCCCGGTGAGCGGGTCGAGCTACTCGTTCACGTACCACGCGCTCGGCGAGGGCGCGGCCATCCTCGTCGGCGGCTGCGTGCTGCTGGAGTACGGCGTGGCGGTCTCGGCGGTCGCGGTCGGCTGGAGCGGCTACTTCAACGAGCTGCTGCACCACCTCTTCGGGTTCCAGCTGCCGCAGGCGCTGTCGGCGTCGTTCATCCCCGGCGACGACGGCGTCGCGACGGGCGGCGTCATCAACCTGCCCGCGATCGTGCTGGTGCTGCTGTGCATGCTGCTGCTCGTGCGCGGCGCATCCGAGTCGGCGACGGTGAACGCGGTCATGGTGTGCATCAAGCTCGGCGTGCTGCTGATGTTCATCGTGATCGGGTTCTCCGCCTTCCAGTCCGACCACTTCTCGAACTTCTTCGGGCAGGCGTCCGGCATCAGCGGCGCCGCCGGCGTCATCTTCTTCTCGTACATCGGACTGGATGCCGTCGCGACGGCGAGCGAGGAGGTGCGCAACCCGCAGAAGGCCATCCCTCGCGCCATCATCGGCGCGCTGGTCATCGTGACGACGTTCTACGTGCTGGTGTGCCTGGCGGGGCTCGCGGCCGCGCCGGTCGAGTGGTTCGGCACCGACGAGGCCGGCGAGGCGGGGCTCGCGAAGATCATGGAGAACGTCACCGGCACCCCGATCTGGGCGACGATCCTGTCCGCCGGCGCCGTCATCTCGGTCTTCTCCGTCACGCTCGTGACGCTGTACGGGCAGACCCGCATCCTGTTCTCGATCGCCCGCGACGGGATGGTCTCCAAGAAGTTCCTCGCCGTGAGCCCGAAGTTCGGCACGCCGGTGTTCAACACGGTCGTGGTGTCCATCCTCGTGGCGATCGTCGCGGGACTCGTGCCCTCCGACTACCTGTGGGACAGCGTCTCGTTCGGCACGCTCGTCGCGTTCAGCGTCGTCGCGATCTCGCTCCTCGTGCTGCGCCGCCGGATGCCCGACCTGGAGCGCCCGTTCAAGGTGCCGCTGTACCCGGTCGTCCCGATCCTCACGGTCGTCGTGTGCGTCTACGTGCTCACGAGCCTGCGGCCCATCACGTGGATCATCTGCGTGACCTGGCTCGCGATCGCGTTCGTGTTCTACCTCTTCTACGGCCGCCGCCACGCGACGCTGAGCACCTACACCTCCGAAGAGGAGATCGCCGAGCCGATCCGCCCGGAGGAAGAGGCATGACGTACGTCGTCGGCTACGGCCCGCACCACAACGATCGCAGCGCGATCGAGCTCGCCTGCCAGCTCGCGCGCTCGCAGCCCGCACCGGTGGTCGCGGTCTCGGTGGTCCCGCGCGGCTGGGGCACCCCCGCGGCGGCGGGCACCGACCGCGAGTACGAGCTGTGGGCGGCCGACGAGGGCGCCGAGAGCAGTCGGCTCGCGGCCGAAGACCTGGCCCACCATCCCGACGTCGAGTCGTCGGCGGTGTGGGTGGCGGGACGCTCGGTGCCGCAGACGCTGCTCGAGCAGACCGAGGAGCGGGACGCCTCGATCCTCGTCGTCGGCTCGGGCGGCGACG
>JASGDZ010000258.1:0-10846 GCA_047606835.1 Microbacterium sp.
CTGAGTCGCGCGGGCGCGGGGTCCGATCGGACGTCCCTCGCCCGCGCGTCTCAGGCCAGGTGCGGCCGGAGCTCCGCCTCGAGCATGCCCCGGGGCGGAGCTCCGGCCGCACCTGGCCTGAGACGCGCGGGCGAGGGACGTCCGATCGGACCCCGCGCCCGCGCGACTCAGCGCACGGTCGGCGTCGGTCGCGGTGCCGTGCTGCGGTCCACGGCCTTCAGGCCCGCGGGGCTGCCGATCTGGGGGTAGGACAGTCCGCGGCCGAGCGCCGCCGTGCGGCCCTCCTCGAGCGACTCCCAGATGGCGCGCACCGTGCCCTGCACGGCCAGCGGAGGGTTGCGCGCGATCGCCGCGGCGACCTCGTGCGCGCGGTCCCACAGCGCCTCGCGTGCGGTGATCTCGCTGACGAGCCCGATCTGCAGCGCGCGCTGTGCGCCGACGCGCTCTTCAAGCCCCATGAGCGAGATGCGCAGCACCTCGCCGAGCGGGATGCGCCGGGCCAGGCCGATCGGCTCGAGCGCGGCGACCATGCCGTAGCTCACGTGCGGATCGAAGAACGTCGCCTCCTCGGAGCAGATCACGATGTCGGACTCGTTGATCCAGTAGAACGCGCCGCCCGCGGCCATGCCCTGCACGGCGCACACGACGGGCTTCCAGACGCGATTCGCCCGCGGGCCCAGCCGCGCGCCGGGGTCCTCCTGCGACCACGGGTTGGCGGGCCGGGGGATGCCCTGCTTGACGTCGATCCCGGTGCTGAAGGCGCGGTCGCCGGCGGCGCGCAGCACGACGGCGTGGATGTCGTCATCCAGCCTGATGCGCTTCCACAGCGCCTCGAACTCGTCGCACATCGTCTGCGTGAACGAGTTGAGGGCGTGCGGGCGGTTCAGCGTGATCGTGGCGACGTGGTCGTCTCCCACGTCGAAGATCACCGTCTCGAGTTCCATGGCTCCTCCGGGTGCGTCGTTCGGATCGGGGGGGGTGAGGGCAATCTAGCGTCAACGGTCGTCTGGCGACCGGCGCACGCGCACGAGCGCCTGCTGCACGACGGTGGCGACGAGCTCTCCCGACCGCGTGTAGAAGGCACCCTGGCACAGTGCGCGGGCGCCTCCCGCCCATGTGCCGCGCTGGTCGTACAGCAGCCACTCGCCGACCGGCGGCGACAGGTGGAACCACACGGAGTGGTCGATGGTGGCGAACTGCAGGTCCTCGTCCTGGATCGTGCGCCCGTGCGGCGCGACGCTCGTCGCGAGCAGGAACAGGTCGGAGAGGTAGGCGATCGCCGCGCGCCGGGTGGCCTCGTCGTCGAGGACGCCGCCGCGGGCCCGGATCCAGGTCCGCTGCCGGGGCTCGGCGGGGACCCCCCGCACGCCGGCCGCGCGAGGGGGGCGGTCGACGAACCGGCACTCGACGGGATTGCGGCCGAGCAGGGAGCGGATCCAGCGCAGGTTCTGCTCGTCGTCGTGGAACAGCTCCTCCGGGGTCGGAAGCGACTCCGGAGGCGGCGCCGGCTCGGCCTGGGGGAGCTGGTGGGACAGCCCCGGCTCGGGCGCCTGCCCGGACGCGAGCATCGTCAGGATCGTGCTGCCGGACTGCTCGACGTCGACGTGCCGCACGCTGAAGCTGCCGCCGTCGCGCACGACACGCGCCCGCAGCGTGAGGTCTTGCGCGGTCGAGCCCGGCAGCAGGAAGTGCGCCTGCGCCGCCGTGACGAGCCGCGCGTCGCCGATCGAACGGCTCGCCGCGAGCACGGCGAGCGCGAACGCCTCGCCGCCGAAGAGCCGACGCGCGGCGCCGGCGCCGCGCAGCCGGCGGCGGAAGGTCGTCTCGTCCAGTCGCTCCAGCGTGAGCACGTCGGCGAGGTCCGGGCCGTCGGGGCTTGGTTGACTCATCATCGATACAGTAGAATCAGTAAGCTATATATGTCAACGAGGAGCAGACGATGGCGAGTGCGCGGCATCCCTTCGACCGTGAGCTGGCGGCAGCGCTGCCGCCCTCGTCTTCGTCCGGAGCTGCGCCCACGGTCGACGCGCTGCGCTCCCGGTTCGTGGCCCCCCGGGTCGACGCTCTGCTCGACGAGGCCGGCGTCGACCGCGAGGACGTCGTGGTGACCGGGCACGACGGCGCGGCGCTGGAGATGAGCGTGCTCCGCTCGCGCCGGGCGCGGCACGGGCAGGCGCGCCGCGCGGCCGTGTACAGCCTGCACGGCGGCGGCATGATCCTCGGCACTCGGTTCACCGGCCTCGGCCGGCTGGTGGACTGGGTCACGCGGCTGGACGTCGTGGTCGTCGCCGTCGAGTACCGGCTCGCGCCCGAGTTCCCGGATCCCGTGCCGATCGAGGACGTGTACGCCGGCTGGCGCTGGCTCGTCGCGCACGCCGGCGAGCGGGGGATCGACCTCGACCGCACGCTCATCGCGGGCGCGAGCGCCGGCGGCGGGCTCGCCGCCGGCGTGTGCCTGGCCGCGCGCGATCGCGGCGAGCGGATGCCGGCGGGGCAGCTGCTGCTGGCGCCGATGATCGACGATCGCCTGTCGACCGCGTCGGCCGCGCAGTTCGCCGAGGGCGGCACGTGGGACCGCGCCAGCAACCTCACGGGCTGGGACGCGCTGCTGGGCGACCGACGCGGCGGCGAGGACGTCTCGCCGTACGCCGCCCCCGCGCGCGCCGAGGATCTGCGGCAGCTGCCGCCCGCGTACCTCGACTGCGGCGACGCCGAGCTGTTCCGCGACGAGACCGTCGCCTACGCGACGGCGCTGTGGCTCGCCGGCGTGCCGGCCGAGCTGCACGTGTGGGCCGGGGGCTACCACAGCTTCGACGCCCTCGTGCCCGACGCGGCGATCTCGCGCGCGGCATCCGAGGCCCGTCGCTCCTGGATCGCGAGGACCCTGGGCCTGGGCGGATGAGGACGCTCAGCGGATCGCGACGGGATTGACCATTCCTCCCGTGCTGTGCAGGAACCGCTCGGGCGTCGCCTCGAGCAGCATCGTGTAGCGGCCGTCCGCCGCGCACGCCTCGGCGAGCTCTTCGAGCAGGAAGTTCTCACCCTGGAAGAGTCCCATGTAGACGAGGCAGACCACGTGCAGCGGGAGCACGACCTCCTCGACGCTCGACGGCAGCAGCTCGAACGGCGCATTGTCGGTCGCCACGGCGGCCACCCTGCGCTCGTGGAAGTACTCTGCGGCGTCGAGGTCGAACGCGGCGACGGGGCGTCGGTAGCGGGGGACGTCGCCGTCCAGGAAGTAGCCGCCCTGTCCGGTGCGCACGAGGAGGATGTCGCCCTCCTCGACCGCGACGCCCTGTGCCTGCTCGACGGCCTCCAGCACGGCGCGCGTGACGGCGAACCTGCCGGGGAGCCGGTCGACGCCCTCGTGCCGCGCGACGTCGAGCAGCACGCCGCGCGAGACGATCTGCCCCGCCGAGTCGATGCCGAGCCGGTGCGCGCCCGTCGCGTCGATCGCGTCGGCGGGGATCCCGTTGTAGAGCACGCCGCGGAAGCTCGTGTGGGCCAGGGCGTCCCAGTGCGTGGCCGTCTGCGTCGGAGTCACCACGATGTCGTCGCTGTAGGCGGCCGCGTGCGGCGAGGGCGACATCGGCGTGTTGATCGCGAGCATCGTGCGCACCGGGTTGATGCGCCCGGGCGGCGGCGAGCCGTCCTGGGCGCCGTCGAGCGAGAGCGTCATCCCCAGCGAGACGGCCTGTCCCGTCTGCACGGCGGCGGCGGCGCGCCTGACCGTCTCTTCGGTGATGAAGTTCAGCGTGCCGCGCTGGTCGTCGGCTCCCCAGCGCCCCCAGTTCGAGACGCGCTGCGCGAGAGCGTCGAACTCCTCCAGTGAGACCACTCCCCGACCTCCCTCGGTCCGTCGCCGACGACGGTGTCGGCAGATAATATGATTGATTCAACCCTAACCACGAAGACGTGCAGGAGTCCAGGCGCAATGGTCGCACTCAATCTCACCGTGCCGAACAACACGCGCGTCACCGCGCTCCGCCAGCCCTGGCAGGACGAGGTCGGCGGAGCCGAGATCGGCGAGATCTGCGCCCTCGCCGACCGCCTCGGCTTCACGCGGCTGACCGTCGGCGAGCACTTCGCCATCCCGGCCGCGCACGTGGCGGCATCCGGCGCCCACTATGTGCACGCCACGACGGCCCTCGCCTACGTCGCCGGCCACACGTCGCGCATCCGGGTCGCCGCCAACGTCAGCATCGTCCCGCTGCAGCACCCCCTCGTGCAGGCCAAGCAGTGGGCGACGCTCGACTGGCTCAGCGGCGGTCGCGCCGATCTCATCGTCGGCGTCGGATGGCTCGCGGGCGAGTTCGACCTCCTCGGCGTCGACTTCGCCGCCCGCGGGCGCATCGTCGACGAGCACGTGCAGGCGATGCGCGCGGTGTGGTCCAGCGAGCTCGCATCGTTCCACGGCGATCACGTCGCCTTCGACGACGTCGCCGCCGAGCCCAAGCCGCTTCAGCCCGGCGGCGTGCCGCTGTGGTTCGCCGGCGACGTGCCCGCGACGCTGCGCCGCGTCGCGCAGTGGGGCGTCGGGTGGTCTCCCTTCCTCACGCCGCCGGCGCGCATCCCCGAGGGGATCGACCGCATCCGCTCGCACCCCGCCTACGACGGGCGGCGCATCGACGTCTTCTACAATCTCGCCAACCTCGGGCTGGCCGAGGAGCACAGGGCCAAGGCGCACGACGGGGACTTCGACACGTGGGACGTGCAGCGGCTCGTCGACCAGATCGGCCAGATCGCGGCCTGCGGCGTCACCGAGGTGGCTCCGCCGGTGCCCCGGCTGCGCAGCTACGCGCACTATCTCGAGCGGCTGCACTGGCTGGCCGAGGAGATCATGCCTCGTGTCGCGTCGCTGCACCAGTAGGCACATCATTCCGATGAATCGGCGGATGCGCCGGATAGGATGCTGCACATGAGCTTCGCCAACGGATGGGGGAAGGTCGGGCAGATCGTCCGAGCGCCCAAGACCGCCGAACTGATCGCGGCACGGCTTCGCCGTCAGATCGTGCAGGGGGCCCTCAAACCGGGCGAGACGCTGCCGCCCGAACTGCAGCTCATGGAGCAGTTCGGGGTGTCGCGTCCGACGCTGCGCGAGGCGTTCCGCATCCTCGAGACGGAGTCGCTGATCAGCGTGCGCCGCGGCAGCCGCGGCGGCGCACAGGTCATGGCGCCGGAGACCTCGGTGGCCGCACGCTACGTCGGGCTGCTCCTGCAGATCCAGGGCACGACGATCAACGACGTGTACGAGGCGCGGACGATCTCGGAACCGGCGTGCGCGCGCCTGCTCGCGGGGCGCCGCACGAAGCAGGACATCGCCGACCTCACGGCGGTGATCGAAGAGCTGGAGGCGGCGGTGGACGCGAAGGACAACTCCGTCCCCGATCCCGTGCAGTGGTCGCGTCTCACGTACCGCTTCCACGAGCTCATCATGGAGCGCTCCGGCAACAGGACGCTCGCGCTCCAGGGTGCGGTGCTGCAGGACATCGTGGCGACCCACCTCGAGCTGCGGGTCGCCCGCAACTTCGACGAGAACGAGTCGCCCGAGCGCTTCCACCGGGCCATCCGCGGATACCGCAAGCTGGTCGCGCTCGTCGAGGCGAAGGACGGCGACGGCGCGGCGAGCCATTGGCGCAGCCACATGGAGGCGGCGGCTGCCTACCTGCTCAAGGGCGATCTGCACAACAAGCCGGTCGTCGACCTGTTCTCGTGACGCGACGGACCGTCCTGCGGACGGGTCGCGCTCAAGACGGGACGACGTCGCGCAACGGCTGTCCGGCGCGGTAGCGACGGAAGTTCTCGGCGAAGCGGGCGACGGCGCGTGCGGTCATGACGTCGTGCGGCGAGACGCCGCCGATGTGCGGGGTCAGCCGCACGCGGGCGTGTGAGCGCAGCCAGTGGTCCTCCGGGAGGGGCTCGGGCTCGACGGTGTCGAGGGAGGCGCGGGAGAGGTGACCCGAGTCCAGGAACGTGCGGAGGGCGTCCTGGTCGACGAGGGCGCCGCGGGCGACGTTGACGAGGTGGGCGTCGCGCTTGGTGCGTGCCAGGAAGGCCTCGTCGACGAGGTGCCGGGTGGCCGCGGTCGACGGCGCGGCGACGACGATGTGGTCGGCGGTCGCTGCCAGCTCTTCCTTGGAGACGAAGCGGATGCCGGCGCCGTCCTCGCGCGGGGTGCGGGTGTGCACGACGACCTCCATCTCGAACGCGAGGGCCCGACGGGCCACCGCCTGCCCGATGCTGCCGAATCCGAGGATGCCGAGCGTGCGCCCCTGCAGCACGTCGATGCGCATCTCGTGCCAGTGGCCCGCCGCGGCCGTCGAGCCCCAGATGTCGGGCAGGTCCTTGGCTGCCGCCAGCATGAGGGCCATCGCGAGCTCGGCGACCGGTGCCGCGTTGATGCCGGCCGAGTTGGTCACGACGCGGCCTTCGAGCAGTCCAGGGACGATGTTGTCGGTTCCCACCCCGCTCAGGTGGACCCAGCCGGCGCCCTCGGCCCAGGCCAGCGCCGACTCGTCCGCATCGTAGCCGCCGAAGCAGACGTCGGCGCGATGGCCGGGCGGGGGCGCGGCGCCACGGTGCCACTCCACGAGCTCGGCGTCGAGCCGCTCGCCGGCGAGCGCCCGCATCGACTGCGCCCTGAAGACGACGACGACGGGGCGGCGCCCGACGGGGGCGGGGACGATCGTCATCGCGCAGCGGCCGCGGCGACGGCCGGCAGCACTCTCTCGACGATCAGGCGCAGACTCTCCTGTGCGAGCGCGGGCGGCGTCCCTCCGGCGAGCGGGTTGAGCGTGAGCAGGCTGTCGCCGGGGAGGGCGCCGATCAGCTCGATCGCCTCGTCGGGCGTGAGCACCTGATGCGAGCCCACGCGCCACACCGACTCCAGCGGGACATCGGGCGCGTTGCGTCCGATGTGCGCGCTGTCGGCGCTCCAGCTCGCGTACTGCTGCATCTCGTGCTGGACGTGGCGGGCGAGCAGCGCGCGCTCGCGCTCGGGGTCCTCTGCGACGTGGAGGAAGAACGGACCTGCCCGCCGCAGATGCTCGCCCGGCTCCTTGCCGAGCGCCGCGCACTCGGCGAGGTAGACGTCGAGCAGCTCGGGGCTCGCCGGGTCGTACCCGTCGGCGACCTCGGCGGCGCGGCGTGCGGTGCGCGGCGTGCTGCCGCCCATGATCAGGCGGGGTCCGCCGGGCTGCACCGGCAGCGGGCGCACCAGGACGGGCCTGCCCTCGAACTCGAAGGGCTCGCCGGTCCAGGCCTGCCGCAGCGCCTCGACGCCGCGGCGCAGGCGCGTGCCCCGGTCGTGGAACGAGCGGCCCAGCATCCGGAACTCGATCTCGCGGTAGCCCGCGCCCACCGTGACGTCGAGCCGGCCGCCGCTGATGTTGTCCACGACCGCGGCGTCCTCGGCGACGCGGATCGGGTCGTGCAGCGGCAGCACGATGAGGGAGGGGCGGATGCGCACGCGCCGCGTGCGCGCAGCGACGGCGGCGAGGGCCGGGAACACGGACGGCAGGTAGCCGTCGGTGGCGTGGTGGTGCTCGGAGACGTGCACCCTGTCGATGCCGCTGCGGTCTGCGTACTCCGCCAGCTCGAGCATGCCGGCGAAGAGCTCGGCGTGGCTGGGCCCGAAGTCGGGTCCGCGCAGATCGAACCGCAGGGCGATCACGGGAAGGGTGCGGGGAGCGTCGTTGCTCATGGGCGTCCTCTCGGCTGATGGAGGCTGTGCCCGTCCAGGCTATAGTAGGGTGAGGACTATGAGTAGGTTCAGTTAACCTATTCCTCGGGAAGCCGCCATCGTTGGCGAGCAGCGGGAGGCAGGGCGACATGGCGAACGGCACGGCGGTCCGGGAACAGGCCCATACCGAGGTGGATGAGGCGTTCATCGACAGGGCGCTCGACGACGCCGACATGAACGCCCTGCGCATGGCGCTGTACCAGGCGACCGGCGACGAGAGCCTGTTGGCGATCCCGCTCAAGAACGTGCCCGTGTACGGCGGCGCGACGATGCTCACCGAGGTCGCCGACGACGCCGTCGGCATCGTGCGCGCGAAGGCGAAGGAGTTCCTGCGCGAGCTGCCCGCCGTCGTGGAGACGGTCCCCGACGATGCGCAGCTGCGCCGCATGCTGGAGGCGTTTCGCGACGAGACGCTCAGCGAGCAGGACTGGGCCTATCGGCGGGCGCTTCCGGCGTTCGAGGACTTCCCGCGGCTGGCGAGGTGGAGCGGCGACGCGCCGCAGCTGCCCGAGGGCTTCGAGGTCGCGATCGTCGGAGCCGGGTACGCCGGCATCGCGATGGGCGTCCAGCTCGTCCAGCTCGGCATCCCCTTCACGATCTACGAACGGCGCGACGAGCTCGGCGGCGTGTGGAGCATCAACACCTACCCCGATGTGCGCGTGGACACGCACCACTTCCTCTATCAGTTCTTCTTCGAGAAGAAGTACCCGTGGACGCAGTGGTTCCCGCGCGGGCACGAAGTGCGCGAATACCTCGAACGGGTCGCGAAGAAGCACGGCGTGTACGACCACATCAGCTTCGGCAGCGACGTCGAGGGGGCCGTGTTCGACGAGCCGACCGGAACGTGGGAGTTGTCCGTGCGCGTGGGCGGCGAGGTCAGGCGCACGACCGTGACGGCCGTCGTCGCCGCGAGCGGCACGTTCGCCAACCCCAAGCGGCCCGACATCCCCGGGCTGGACGTGTTCCGCGGCCAGGTGATCCACACCGCGGAGTGCGACGGCACGGAGGACTTCACGGGCAAGGCCGTGGCCGTCATCGGCAACGGGTCCACGGGCGTGCAGATGCTCTCCGCGGTGCACCGCCAGTGCGCGCGCCTCGGGGTCTTCCAGCGCACGCCGCAGTGGATCGCGCCGCGCGAGAGGTACGGCGACCCCGTCATCCCGGAGACGCGCTGGCTCATCGACACGATGCCGTACTACTGGAACTGGTACTGCTACTCGATCGCGACGATGCGGCTGGCCGGCCAGCTGACGCAGGAGCCCGATCCGGAGTGGAAGGCGAAGGGCGGTCTCGTCAACGAGGCCAACGACAACGTCCGCGCGACGCTGACGGCCTACATCGACGCGAAGGTCGGTCACCGGCCCGACCTGCGGGACCGGCTCGTCCCCGACTACGCGCCCATGGCGCGCCGGATGGTGGTCGACAACGGCTGGTACGCGACTCTCCTGGAGGACGACGTCGAGCTCGTGACCGACCCCATCGAGCGGATCACCGAGACCGGCATCCGCACCGCCGACGGCGTCGAGCGCGAATACGACGTGATCCTGCTGGCGACCGGCTTCGAGGTAGAGAAGTACCTCTTCCCGGCCCAGTACCGGGGTCTTCACGGCCAGCGTCTCGAGGACCTGTGGACCGACCCCGCCGGCGACGGCCCCCGCGCGCACCTCAGCCTCACGGTGCCCGACTTCCCCAACCTGTTCATCATGTACGGGCCGAACTCGCAGAACCGCGCCGGATCGCTCATCGTGTGGGTCGAGACGTGGGCGAAGTACATCGGCGAGGCGCTCGTCGCGCTCGTGGAGAGCGGCGGCCGCTACGTGAACGTGCGCCGCGAGGCGTTCGAGGACTACAACGCGAAGCTCGACGAGGCCATGGCGGGGCTCATCTGGTACGACGAGGGCTCGCGGCACAAGAACTACTACGTCAACTCCTTCGGCCGCCAGCAGGTGAACGTGCCGTGGCGGCTGGAGAAGCACCACGAGCTGCTCTCGCACTTCCGGCCCGAGGAGTACGACATCGTGTGAACGCGGACGCGAGCGGTCACGTCGTCTGGCGCGTCTTCGCGAGCCCCCAGCGGTTCGGCGCCTACTTCGTCGGGTCCGCGCTGTCGAACATCGGCACGTGGTGCCAGAACCTCGCCGGCATCCTGCTCATCTACGCGCTCACCGGGTCGACGCTCATCGTCGGCCTCATCACCGTCGCGCAGTTCGCGTGGCCCATCGTGCTCGCCCCGCTCGCGGGAGCCGTCGCGGACCGCGCCGACCGGCGGGGCGTGCTCGTGGCCATCCAGATCGCCGGCGCGGTCATCGCGGGGCTTCTGTCCGCCGTCACGATCGCGGGGTCGGTGACGGTCGAGCTCGCCCTCGTGGCGGTCGCCCTGCTCGGCATCCTGATGGCGTTCCAGGTGCCGGCCCAGCTCGCCCTCATCCCCTCGCTCGTCGCTCCCGGGCAGGCCGAGCTCGGCCTGACGCTGGGGTCGGCGCAGTACAACCTCGCGCGGGCGATCGGGCCTATCGTCGCGAGCGCCGTCATCGCGACGTGGGGGGTCGGCGCTGCGTTCGTCCTGAACGCGGCCTCGTACGTCGTCTACGCGCTGGCGCTGTGGCTCGTGCGGCCCGCGCCGGTCGACCGCTCCGCGGGCTCGGCACGGCGCGGCGTCGTCGCGCACGTGCTGTTCGGCTCGCGGATCGTGCTGCCCCTGTTCGCGCTCGCCTTCCTCGCGAGCGCCGCCGCCGAGGTCGTCACGACGCTCGGCCCCGCGATGTCGGTGGTCGTCGCGGGCGACGAGGGTTGGACCGGGCTGTTCATCAGCGGGTTCGGCGCGGGTGCCGTCGTCGGCGCGCTCGCCGTCGCGCCGGCGTTGCGGCGCGTGCGCCGGCGGCTGCCGTGGGCGCTCGGGGTCGAGGCGGTCGGAGGGGTCGTGTTCGCGGTGTCGATCCTCGCGGGCTCGGCGCTCGCAGCGCTCGCCGGCACCGTCCTGATCGGGCTCGGCTTCATCGTGGGCGTCAACCGCACGCTCGCGATCGTGCAGTCGATGGTCCCGCCCGACGTGATCGGCCGCGTGACCGCGTGGTGGCTCGTGGCGTTCCTCGGCGGACGCGTCGC
>JASGDZ010000259.1:0-5427 GCA_047606835.1 Microbacterium sp.
GCGACCCCGCCGCCGGCGATCCGCGACCCCGCCGCCGGCGATCCGCGACCCCGCCGCCGGCGTGCCGCCCTACCTGGCCGGCTCGTGCGGCAGCGCAGGATCGGTCGCCGGCGCGTCGTCGAGGCCCGCACGCCAGCCCCGCACGAGCGAGGAGCGGGTCGCGCACACGACGAGCAGGAACCAGCCGAAGCCGCTGAGCACGGTGCTCTCCACCATCGAGTTCGCCAGCAGCGCGATGAGCACGAGCGCCGGCCACGTGTACACGGTCGACCGCCGCTGGGACGCGGTCAGCCATGCCCGGGCGACCGCGACGACGCACAGCACCGCGAACAGGAACGCCCCGACCCAGCCGCCCTGCAGCAGCATGTCGACGAACGCGTTGAGGGCGGAGACGTTCGGGTACCCGGTGACGACGTCGATGTGGACGAACGGCAGGGAGCGGTCGGGCCACGTCCCGTACCAGCCCCAGCCCTGCACGGGCCGCAGCTCCACCATGTCCAGCGCGGCGTTCCACAGCTCCGAACGACGGAAGAAGTCGGGCGCCGCGTTGAGCCGGTACACGAGCGGGCGGCGGAACGCGTAGACCAGGAGCGCGCCGATCGCGACCGCCACGGCCAACCCGATCTGCAGCGCGCGGCGCGCGTGTGCCGGCGTGCGCCGCACGACGGCGAGCACCGCGGTGGCGACGCCCGACACGAACGCGAGCACCAGCACGATCGGCGAGCCGGTGAACAGGGCGAGCACGCCAGCCAGCACGACGGAGTAGACGGTGACGCCCGGGCGCACCGAGCGGGTGCGCCACTCCACCAGGAACGTGATGATGGCGAGCACCGTGACCAGGCCGAGCCGCGTGCGCGTGCCGAACAGCCCCTGGATCGGCCCGCCCTCGGCGAGGTTGCCTGCGACGTGCAGGAACGCGATCGGCACGTCGATCAGGATGCCGCTGAGCACCTCGATGAGCAGCGACCCGGCCAGGAGCACGCGCAGCACGTCGCCGGTGGCGCGCACCGTCTGCAGCGTGTCGCGCGTGTGTGCCACGACGATGGCCAGAAGCGCCGTGGCGGCCAGGGCGAGCCATCCCGAGAACGCGTACCCCGGCGCGGTCGCCCAGGCCACCGTCAGCAGCAGCCACGCCATGAGCAGGATCAGCGTCGTCGGCATGAGCCGCACGAGACCGACCTCCCGCCGACGGGCGAACAGCATCGCGACGCCCGTGGCGCACAGGCCGAGGACGATCGCGGAGTAGCCGGGCTCGCCCATGAGGCTGACGAGCACGTGCGATCCGAACAGCGCGCCGATCGCGGTGAGCGCGAACGCGGATGCCATCGCCGACGAGCCCAGCAGCTCCGGCAGCCAGGCCTGGCGGGCGCGACCGGCATCCGTCATGCGACCTGCTTCACGCGCTCGCCGCGCTCGATCGCGAGGGTCTGCTCGGCGGGGCCGACGCCGACGTGCGGCGACTGCTTGATCTTGAACGCCAGCATCACGAGCACGAGCCACCCCCATTCCATGAGCGGGCGCGACTCGGACACCCCCTGCACGAGCAGCACCGTGCCCAGCAGCAGCGGCAGCAGAGTGAGGGCGGAGTGCGGCCGGTCGGCCTTCAGATCCCAGCGCGGCCGGTCGACCGCGAAGAACCACACGCGCCAGCAGTAGGCGAGATACATCGCCGCGACGAGGCCGACGCCGACAAGTCCCAGCTGGAAGAAGACGTCGAGCCACACGCTGTGCGCCATGAACACCGTGAGGTCGTGGTCGACGATCCAGCGGTCGAACTCCGGCACCCAGGGCAGCCACGGCGTGCTGAAGCCCCACCCGACGACGGGATGCTGCCACGCCCGTTCGAGCACGGCATCCCAGATCGCCTGCCGCCCGGTGAGGTCGTCGCCGCGGCCGAGCAGGTGCAGGACCGTGTCTCTCGCGAGCCACAGCAGCGTGCCGGCGCCGAGCCCGACGCCGGCGTACAGCGCGTACCAGCGCGTGCGCTGTCCGGGGCGCGCGGCGGTGCGCATCACGAGAGCGGTGGCGAGCACCAGCGCGACCGCCGCGGCCGCGAGATACGTCGTCGCCGATCCCGCTCGACACACCAGGAACGCGGCCGCCGCCGTCCAGGCGATGAGCCACCCGCGTCGCGGAACCGTGGCGATCCGGATGCCGAACACGACGATCGCGACGAGCGCGGCCGTGCCGAGGAGGTTGGAGTTGCCGAGGATGCCCTGGATGCGACCGCCGTCGAAGAGCACCGCGCGGGTCCAGTACAGCTCCACCGGGGTCGGGTCGGGGGCGACGACGAAGTCCGGCAGCACCGGCCCGGACACCATCGCCGCCCACAGCTCGAACGCGAGCGAGAGCCCGACGATCCACTTCAGGGCCGACGCGATCGAGCGCACCAGCTCGCGCCACGTCAGCATGCTCGCCACGAACAGCCCCTGCAACGTGGTGCCGGCCAGCACGCCCCACGTGATCAGGGTCGCGTCCAGCCAGTGCGTCCACAGCACCGATGCGAGGGCCCACGTCGCGTAGAGCAGGGGCAGCCGCGGCAGTCGCCGCCACGGGAATCGCACGGCCGCGGCATCCACGCGGCGCAGCCGCGCCGGCCACGTCCACAGCAGCACGCTCACCGCGCAGAGCACGGCGACCAGCACGCACACGCCGAGCGGGCCGAGGAGGTTGTTCCAGAAGCTTCCGGCGAACGCCGTGAACACGACGAACGTGCAGTAGGCGCGCAGCATCAGATGCCCCGTCGTCTCCCGGGCGGGGGCGGTGGGCGGGGCGTTGACGGCATGCCTGGCGTGGACGGCCATTTGCACACAGGCTACCCGTGCGCCGCGCCTAGGCTGGGACGATGCTGCTGCCCCTTGCGAACGCGCCGCGCGACTACGCGTGGGGGTCGGCCACCCTGCTCGCGGGCCTGGAGGGACGCGCCCCCTCCGGACGGCCTGAGGCGGAGGTGTGGTTCGGCGACCACCCGGGGGACCCCGCCGACGTCGGCGACGGGTCGGGGCGCACGCTCGACCGCTGGCTCGCCGAGGAGGGCGCGGCGGCGGGCGCCGGCATCCGGCTGCCGTACCTCCTGAAGCTGCTCGCCGCGGAGCGTCCGCTGTCGATCCAGGCGCATCCGTCGCGTGCGCAGGCCGAGGCGGGCTTCGCGCGCGAGGACGCGGCCGGCGTCCCGCGCGACGCCGCGCACCGCAACTACCGCGACGCCAACCACAAGCCCGAGCTGATCGTGGCGCTCAGCGCCGCGTTCCACGCGCTCGCGGGGCTGCGCGACCCCGCCGCCACCGGGCGGCTGCTCGCCGGGCTCGGCGATGCGCCCGGGGTGCGCGCGCTGCGCGAGCGACTCGACGGGGCGGATGCCGCGAGGCTCGGCGCGATCGTGCCGTGGCTGCTCTCGGCGGATGCGGCCGAGACGGTGTCGGACGTGCTCGCGGCCCTGCCCGCGGCGACGTCGGCGGAGTTCGCCGGCGAGCTCGCCGTCGCGCGGCGGCTGGCGCACGGGGCCCCGGGAGACGCCGGGGTCGTGGTCGCGCTGCTGATGAACCTCCTGACGCTGCACCGCGGCGAGGGGCTGTTCGTGCCGGCGGGTGTGCTGCACGCGTACGTCGACGGCCTCGGAGTCGAGCTCATGGCCGCGAGCGACAACGTGCTGCGCGGGGGCCTCACGCCCAAGCACGTCGACGTGGACGAGCTCGCGCGCGTGCTCGACGCCACGCCCGGTCTTCCGGCCGTGCTGCATGCGGCGCCGGTCGCGGGCGCGACGGGCGACGTCGCGGCGTACCCCGTGCCCGTGCCCGACTTCGAGCTCGTGCGCGTGCGTGTCGCGGCGGGATCGCCCGTGGCGTTCGTGCCGAGGGGCACGGCGATCGCGCTCGCCGTCGACGGGGAGGCCGCGGTGCGCCAGGGCGACGACGAGCGCGTCCTGGTGTCGGGGCAGGCGGTGCTCGCGACGCCGTCGACGCTGCCGCTCGTGGTCCGCGGCGCCGGCGAGGTCTTCGTCGCGCAGCCCGGCCGCTGAGGCGCGGCCTCGGGCGCGCCGAGGTGGTGTGTCGTGCGCCGGGGTGGTGCCCACCTCTTCGGTGGTGAGGGCACCATGTCGGTGGTGAGGGCAGCATGTCCGCGGGGAGAAGACAGAGAGCACGACACGCCGCGGCGCGTCGTAAACGTTCAATCCAGGGTTGAGCCTTTAGTATCCGCCACTTGACCAAATCGAATGACACCGGTGTAATTAGTGGCACGCGACGCGTTCGAGGGGCCAGTGAAGCTCCCGAACGGGACACACCAGGGGGTGAAGGCGAATGGCGGGTGCCCAGTACCGCTCCGGCGTTCCCGGCGATTGGTTCGTCGATCCGGTTCAGCTCGGCGTGCCGGGCGTCCGGCGGCCGGCGACGGGCGACGACGAGGCGCTGGCCTGGCAGTCGGACGCGCTGTGCGCGCAGACCGACCCCGAGGCGTTCTTCCCGGAGAAGGGCGGCTCCACGCGCGACGCGAAGCGCATCTGCACCTCGTGCGAGGTGCGCGCGCAGTGTCTTGAGTACGCGCTGCAGAACGACGAGCGCTTCGGCATCTGGGGCGGTCTGAGCGAGCGGGAGCGCCGCCGCCTCAAGCGTCACGCCAGCTGATTCATAGGCATCCGCCGATCGGGAGTTCGCGGCGTGTGCCGGTGGACACGCGCCGGTTCCCGCTTAGGCTGACGACGTCATGCCGGGCCCTCTCCGAAGCAGCGCCTCTGTGGGACGAAACAGAGTGCACGCCATCCTGGTCGTGCGGCCCGACGGCCGTGCGCCGGCCTCGGCGCACCTGAAACACACGCTCGCCGCGGTGCGGGAGCAGTCGCGACCGGCGGATGCGCTCACGATCGTCCTGTGCGGCAGCGACGACCGCGCCGCAGAGCACGCCGCCGCAGCGGGCGCCGACGACGTCGTCACGGCGCCGGCGGGCACCTCGTACGCCGACGCGGTACGGCTGGCCTCCCCGCGCATCCCCGCGGATGCCGCGGTGTGGCTGCTCGCGCAGGACACCGCCCCCGAGCCGGACGCGCTGGCGCTCCTGGCCGGAACCGTGGAGCTCTCCGCCTCGGCCGCGATCGCGGCGCCCAAGCTCGTGCACTGGGACGACCGCACGCGCATCGTCTCCCTCGGCGTCACGATGACCCGGCTCGGGCGCTCGGTGACGCTCGCGGAGGGGGAGTACGACCAGGGGCAGCACGACACCGACGAGGACGCCCTCGGCGCGGACGTGCGCGGCCTCCTCGTGAGCGGCGAGACGTGGCTCGCGCTGCGCGGCATCGACCCCGCTCTCGCCGGAGCCGACGAGGGGCTCGACCTGGGTGTGCGGGCCCGGCTCGCCGGACAGCGCGTCGCCCTCGTCCCCGGGGCGCGCGTCGCGGTCGCCGGCGACGGTGCCGCCGGGCTCGCCGAGCCGAGC
>JASGDZ010000260.1:0-3939 GCA_047606835.1 Microbacterium sp.
CGACGACCTACACGATCACCGCGACCGCCGACTCCGTCACCGCGACCGCATCCGTCACGATCTCCATCGACGCCTCCATCAGCCCCGCATCCCAGACCGTCACCGCCACCGCGGACACGGCGATCACCCCCACCACCGCGTACGCCGCCACCGGCTTCGACACAACCGTCACCTACTCCGTGGCCCCCGAACTGCCCGAAGGCCTCAGCCTGGATGCCTCGACGGGCGTCATCTCCGGCACCCCGACCACCGCCCAAGACGCGACGACCTATACGATCACCGCGACCGCCGACGCCGCCACCGCGACCGCATCCGTCACGATCTCCATCGACGCCTCCATCAGCCCGGCATCCCAAACCGTCACCGCGACCGTCGGCCAGCCGATCGCCGAGACCAGCGCCCTGAGCGCGACGGGCTTCACGGGGCCGGTGACCTACGAGATCACGCAGCTGCCCGCCGGGCTCACGCTGGACAGCACGACCGGCGTCGTCTCGGGGACCCCGACCGAGGCCGCCGACGCGGACGTGTACACCCTCGTCGCAAGCGACGGCACCTACACGGCGTCGGCGAGCATCCGGATCTCGGTCGCGGGGCTGTCGCCGGCCACGCAGCCGCTGTGGGCGGTGCACGGCACACCGGTCGAGCCGACCGCCGCGCTGACGGCCACGGGCTTCGACGGGGACGTCGTCTACACCGTGTCGCCGGAGCTTCCCGAAGGGCTCGAGCTGGATGCGGCGACGGGCGTGATCTCCGGCACCGCGACGGGCGACGCGCAGGACAAGACGAGCTACACGATCACCGGAGAGGGCTCCGAGGGGGGCGTCGCGACCGCGGTCGTGAAGATCACCGTCGAGGCCGCCGCCCCGTCTGAGGCGACGGCGGTCACCGCGATCGCCGGCGCCTACCAGGCCTTCGTGTCGTGGACGGCGTCGGCGGACGACGGCGGTGCAGGGCCGGTGACCTACACCGTGACCGCCCTCTCCAGCGGTCAGACGTGCGTGACCGACGGCACGACGTGCCTCCTCACCGGCCTGCTTTCCGGCAGCGAGACCTTCGAGGTCGTCGCCTCGACGGATGCCGGGCAGGCGACCGCCGCATCCGCCACGGCGACGGTGCTCGCCACCGCACTTCCCGACACGGCGCCTGCCGCGACCGGCGAGGTCGCCGTGCGGCTCCTCGACGAGGACGGCGCGTCGGTGACCAGCGCGTCTGTGGGGCAGAGCGTCACGGTCGAGGCGACCGGATTCGCACCCGCGTCGAACGTGGAGGCCGCCCTCTACTCCACGCCGACGCTGCTGGGCTCGGCGATCACCGACGCATCGGGCATCGCCTCGTTCCCCGTGACGATTCCCGACTCGCTGGCGTCGGGATCGCACACGCTCGTGGCGATCGGCTTCGACGAGGACGGCACGGTCGCCGTCGCGACGCTCGCCGTCGTGATCGAATCGGCGACCGACTCGACGACCACAGACTCCACAGACTCCACGACCACCGACACCACGACCACCGACTCGACCACCGACACCACGACCACCGACTCCACCGCCACGGAGCTCGCGACGACGGGAGGCGTCGTTCCGCTGCCGTGGCTCTGGCTGGGAGTGGGCCTGGTGGGGCTGGGCACGCTGATCGCCGTCGCGCTGCGCGCCCGCCGCCGTCGGAGCTGACGACGACGCGAGCGAGTGCTTCCTGCTGACCCCGACATCAACGACGCCGGCGCGGGAACCACCCCCTTCGATGCATCCTGCCTTCGCCACTCCTGCGTCTGTGACCGTATGTGACCGGTCTGTTACGTCGCTCCCTCGCAGGTAAACACTGTGTTGCGGTCGTGCCGGTGGCCGCGACATGGGACGCGTCGGCTCCTACTTTGGTGCCATCCGCGCATCCCTCGCGCGCGGCATCCGGAGCGGAGATCGACATGAAGGCATTGAAGAACCCGGCCCTGCAGATCGGCGGTGCCGCCATCCTCGGCATCCTCTTCGGACTGATCGTCGGCGAGTGGGCAGCGAACCTCAAGTTCATCGGCGACATGTTCATCCGGCTCATCCAGATGGCGATCGTCCCGCTGGTGATGTCGTCCGTCATCGTCGCGACCGGGTCGATGACGGGGTCGGGCATGGGCAAGATGGCCTTCCGCACGTTCAAGTGGATGATCGGGTTCTCGATCATCGCCGCGATCCTCGCGTGGGGCATCAGCGCGCTCATCCAGCCCGGTGCCGGCATCGACTTCTCCGGCACCGTCGACGAGTCGCTGCAGGACTCGGCGAGCGAGGCGACCGGGTGGCAGGACACGCTGCTGAACTTCGTGTCCACGAACATCTTCGACGCGATGTCCACCGCGACGATGGTGCCGATCATCATCTTCTCGCTGCTGTTCGGCGTCGCCCTCAACGCGTACATCGCCAAAAGCGGCAACCACCTCGTGCTCGACTTCTTCGACCAGATCCAGCAGGTCGTGCTCACGATGATCCGGTTCGTGATGCTGATCGCCCCGATCGGCGTGTTCTGCCTGCTCGCGAACCTGGCCGGCACCGTCGGGTTCGCCGTCGTCACGAGCGCGCTGAAATACCTCGGTGCGACGCTGCTCGGGGTGCTGATCGTCCTCGCCCTGTTCGTGCTCGTCGTGTGGCTGCGCACGCGCGTCAACGTCGGGCTGCTGCCGGCCAAACTCACCGACCAGACGATGATCGCGATCACGACGACGAGTTCGGCCGTCACGTTCCCGACCGTGCTGCGCACCACGATCGAGAAGGTCGGCGTGAGCCAGCCGGTCGCGAACTTCACCCTGTCGGTCGGACTCACAATGGGCTCGTACGGCGCCGTGCTGAACTACATGATCGTCGTCATGTTCCTCGCCCAGTCGGGGGACATGACCCTCGACTTCGGCTCGATCCTCCTCGGGATGACCCTCGCGATCCTCCTCAACATGGGCACCATCACCGTGCCGGGGGGATTCCCCGTCGTCGCGATGTTCCTCGCGACGTCGCTGGGGCTGCCCTTCGAGGCGGTCGGTCTGCTGATCGCGGTGGATTGGTTCGCCGGCATCTTCCGCACCTTCCTCAACGTCAATGGCGACACGTTCGTCGCGATGCTCGTCGCGAACGCCGGCGATGAGATCGACCGCGACGTGTACGACGGCAAGAAGGTCGCGACCACGGAGGCGCTCGACCTGGAGGAGATGAGGGAGCAGTTCGAGAGAGCCGACGCCGCAGACTGATCCTTCGTCGTCGTTCCCGGCGGGATCTCCGCAAGGCCGACTGAGTCCCGGCCGCGCTTCCTTCCCCGCGGGATGCAATCCCACGCACGGGATGTCAGTGGTATCTCTCCCGCATGGATACCACTTACGCTGTCGTGCTGGGCGACCGAGGTCGACTCGTCGTGCCCGCGCCGCTGCGTGCTCGCCAGCGATGGGACCAGGGCACGCCGCTGCTGCTCATCGATACGCCGCGCGGGGTGGTGATCTCGACGCGTGAGCAGGAGAAGTCGATGATCCGCAGGCAGCTCGGCGGCGCGAGCCTGGTCGGGGATCTCCTCGACGAGCGCCGCGCAGCGGCCGCCGGAGAAGACGCCGCGTGAGCGTGCCCGACGCGTCGGCGCTGCTGACGTTCCTGCAGGCCGAGCCCGGGGCGGATGCCGTCGAACGTGCGCTCGAGGACGGCGCCGTGATCGGGGCCGCCGACTATGCCGAAGTCGCCCAGAAGGTGCTCGCGCGTGGCGCGTCGTGGAGCGTCGTTCGAGCCCTGCTCGACAGCTACTCCCTCGGGGTCGAAGTCGTGACGCAGGAAGACGCCGAGCACGCCGCCGCCCTGTGGCGACGTGGCTCGGGCCTCTCGTTGGGCGACCGTCTCTGCCTCGCGCTCGGCGACCGCCTCGACCTCGAGGTGCTGACCGCCGACCGCGCCTGGGGCACCGAGGGACGAGTCCGCCAGCTTCGTTGAC
>JASGDZ010000261.1:0-11208 GCA_047606835.1 Microbacterium sp.
CGGCTATCTGGGCTTCTGGCGGAAGTAGCCATCAGTCGACGGCCGAATGGCCTCTGACGTATGGGGTGGGTGAGCCGACCGCGGCCCACCCACCCCATACGGTTCAGGCCTTGGAGAGCCCGTAGATCGGGCTCCTCGCCTGCTCGGCCTCGTGGTCGGGCCCGAGCGGGATCCCGGAGCGGTCGCGCAGCATGAGGGTCGCGGCCAGACCGATCACGGTCATGATCGACAGGTACACGGTCACCGACGCCGTCCCGCCCGTCGCTGCCACGAGCGCCTGGGCGATCGTGGGCGCGAACGCTCCGCCGAGGATCGCGCCGATGGCGTACGAGATCGAGACACCGGAGAAGCGGATCGAGGCCGGGAACAGCTCGGTGTAGAACGCCGACTGCGGGCCGTAGGTGAACCCGAGGCCGATCGCGAGGATGGCGACACCGCCGAAGACGCCGCCGATCGACCCGGTCTCCACGAGCGGGAACAGCGCGAGGACGCCGATCAGCTGCAGGATCCACCCGATGATGTAGGTCGTGCGACGGCCGATCTTGTCGCAGATCCATCCCGCCGTCCACGTCGAGGCGAGCCACACCGCGCCCGAGCCGGTGACGGCGAGCAGCACCTGGTCGCGCGGCAGGCCGATCGGACCGTCGACGTTCGTGGCGTAGCCGGTGATGAAGCCGCCGGTCGTCATGTAGCCGATGGCGTTGTTGCCGGCGAACACGAGCGCAGCGAGCAGGACGAGCGGCGTGTGTCGCCGGAACAGCTGCGCGATCGGCATCCTGCTCTTCTCCTTGCGCTCCGCGATCTCGGTGAACACCGGGCTCTCCTCGACCCGCTTGCGGATGTAGTGCCCGATCACGATGAGCACGAAGCTGAGCAGGAACGGCACGCGCCACCCCCACTGCCCGAACGCCGTCTCCTCCAGCGGCGTGTCCGAGCCCGTCGCCGGCCCGGGCGCGATGACCGCCATCAGCCACATGACTCCGGACGCGAGCAGCAGGCCCAACGGCACGCCGATCTGCGGCGACGCGCCGAAGAGCCCGCGCTTGTCCTTGGGCGCGTGCTCGACAGCCATGAGCACCGCGCCGCCCCACTCGCCGCCCGCCGAGATGCCCTGCACCACGCGCAGCAGGATCAGCAGGAGCGGCGCGGCGACGCCGATCGCGGCGTAGGTCGGGAGCAGGCCGACCAGGGTCGTGGCGGCCCCCATCAGCACCAGGGTCCACATCAGCACGACGCGGCGGCCGTGCTTGTCGCCGAAATGGCCGGCCAGGAACGCCCCGAGCGGACGGAACAGGAACGAGATGCCGACCGTGATGAAGGCGAGGATCTGCGCCATCGCGGTGCCGGCCGGCGCGAAGAACAGCGACGCGAAGACGATCGCGGCCGCCTGCGCGTAGATGAAGAAGTCGTACCACTCCACCGTCGTGCCCACGACGGTGGCGAAGACCACGCGTCGGCGGTCTGCCGCGGTGGCGATCGTGCCGGTCGGTGTGAGACCGTGCTCTGCGGGCGTCGTCATCTGTGACTCCTTCGTCTTGGTGCACTTCGTCGTGTGATCCGGCAGGCGGGCGAGCACACACTTGCCGCGGACGGGAACGATCGTATACGATCACCGGTAAAGCGCAAGGGGCAAAGGAGCTCGATGACCCAGAACACGGCCGGCGGCACGGATGTCGGCACCGGCGCGGATGCCGCAGACCCCCGATTCTCCGGCCTTCCCGGCCGCCCGGGGAAGATCATCGCGATCCACCTGAGCTACGCCTCCCGCGCCGACCAGCGCGGCCGCCGCCCCGCACACCTGTCCTACTTCTTCAAGGTCTCCAGCTCCGTCGCCGCCTCCGGGAGCACGATCGCCCGCCCCGAGGGCACCGAGCTGCTCGCGTTCGAGGGCGAGATCGCGCTCGTGATCGGCACGCCGGCGCGCTGGGTGTCGGTCGACGACGCGTGGCGGCACGTCGAGTGGGTGACCGCCTCCAACGACTTCGGCCTGTACGACCTGCGCGCGAACGACCGCGGCTCCAACGTGCGCTCCAAGGGCGGCGACGGCTACACCCCGATCGGCCCCGACCTCATCCCCGCGGCCGGCCTCGACCCCGCCGGGCTGCGCCTGCGCACGTGGGTCAACGGCGCGCTCGCGCAGGACGACACGACCGCCGGCCTCATCTTCTCGCTCCCGCAGATGGTCGCCGACCTCTCCCAGCACTTCACGCTCGAACCGGGCGACGTCATCCTCACCGGCACGCCCGCCGGGTCGTCGGTCGTCGTGCCCGGCGACGTCGTCGAGGTCGAGGTCGACGTGCCGGCGACCGGCGCGACCTCCGGCCGCCTCGTGACCACGGTGGTCGAGGGCCGCGGCGGCTTCGACCCCGCGCTCGGGTCGCTTCCCGCGGTCGACGACACGCAGCGCGCCGAGGCGTGGGGGTCGCGAGAGGCCGCGGGCCTGCCGCCGGCGACGCCCGAGGGCCCCGCCCTCTCCCCCGAGCTGCGCGCGAAGCTGGAGCGCGTGCCCGTCGCGGGCCTGTCCGCCCAGCTGCGCAAGCGAGGCCTCAACAACGTGTCGATCGACGGCGTGCGGCCGCTGCATCCGGATGCCAAGCTCGTCGGCGTCGCGAAGACGCTGCGCTTCGTCCCGAACCGCGAGGACCTGTTCGCCAGCCACGGCGGCGGCTACAACGCGCAGAAGCGCGCGTTCGACGCCGTGCGCGAGGGCGAGGTCATCGTGATCGAGGCGCGCGGCGAGACCGGCTCCGGCACGCTCGGCGACATCCTCGCCATCCGCGCCCACGCGAGAGGCGCCGCGGGCGTCGTCACCGACGGCGGCGTGCGCGATGCCGACGCCGTCACCGCCGTCGGCATCCCGGTGTACACCTCCGGCGCCCACCCCGCCGTGCTCGGCCGCAAGCACGTGCCGTGGGACGTCGACGTCACGATCGCGTGCGGCGGCGCCACGGTGCAGCCGGGCGACGTCGTCGTCGGCGACGCCGACGGCGTGATCGTCATCCCGCCGGCGCTGGCCGAGGAGGTCGCCGACGAGGCGATCGCACAGGAGGAGGAGGATGCCTGGATCGCCGCCCGAGTGGCCGAAGGCCACCCCGTCGACGGCCTCTTCCCGATGAACGCCGAGTGGCGGGCCCGGTACGACGCGACGCAGGCGCAGGGCCCGCAGGCATGAGCACGGTCGTGGCCGACACAGCCAGCAAGTCGGAGCGCGCGTACGAATGGCTGCGCGATCGCATCGCGCACCGCGAGTACAGCCCCGGCTACCGGCTCGTGCTGGGCACGATCGCCGACCGCCTCGAGATGAGCGTCGTGCCGGTGCGCGAGGCCATCCGGCGCCTGGAGGCGGAGGGGCTCGTGACGTTCGAGCGCAACGTCGGCGCGCGCGTCGCGGTCGTCGACGAGGGCGAGTACGTGTACACGATGCAGCTGCTCGGGCTCGTCGAGGGGTGCGCGACGGCGCTGTCCGCCCCGCTGCTCGACGCAGCCGCCCTCGACCGCGCAGCGGCGGTCAACGAACGGATGCGGCACATCCTCGACCGCTTCGACGCGCACGCGTTCACACGGCTGAACGAGCAGTTCCACTCCGTGCTCTACGAGCCGTGCCCCAATCCGCACCTCCTCGACGTCGTCCACCAGGGCTGGTCCCGGCTCACCCGGCTGCGCGACTCGACGTTCGCGTTCGTCCCCGATCGGGCTCACCGCTCCGTCGAGGAGCACGTCGAGATCCTCGACCTCATCCGCTCCCGCGCCGACCCCCTCGAGATCGAGCTCGCCGCGCGGAACCACCGCTGGCGCACGATGGACGCCTTCCTCGAGGCCCGTCACCCCGACATCCACCACTGACCCACCGATCCGATCCGACACGGAGGAACCCATGACCGACACCGCAGCCCTCACCGCCGAGCGCCACGTGCCCGACGACCTGCCCGCCCGCATCCAGCACTACATCGACGGCCAGTCCGTCGACTCGCTCGACGGCGACACGTTCGACGTGCTCGACCCGGTCTCGAACGAGGTGTACGTGCAGGCCGCCGCAGGCAAGAAGGCCGACATCGACAAGGCGGTCGCCGCCGCGAGGCGCGCCTTCGAGGAGGGGCCGTGGCCGCGCATGCTGCCGCGCGAGCGCTCACGCATCCTGCACCGCATCGCCGACATCGTCGAGTCGCGCGACGCGCGCCTGGCCGAGCTCGAGTCGTTCGACTCCGGCCTGCCCATCACCCAGGCGCTCGGCCAGGCCCGCCGCGCCGCCGAGAACTTCCGCTTCTTCGCCGACCTGATCGTGGCGCAGTCCGACGACACGTTCAAGGTGCCGGGGCGCCAGATCAACTACGTCAACCGCAAGCCGATCGGCGTCGCCGGCCTCATCACGCCGTGGAACACGCCGTTCATGCTGGAGTCGTGGAAGCTGGGACCTGCACTGGCGACCGGCAACACCGTCGTGCTCAAGCCGGCCGAGTTCACTCCGCTGTCGGCGTCGCTGTGGTCGGGCATCTTCGAGGAGGCGGGGCTGCCGCAGGGCGTGTTCAACCTCGTCAACGGTCTGGGCGAGGATGCCGGCGACGCCCTCGTGAAGCACCCCGACGTGCCGCTCATCTCGTTCACCGGCGAGAGCCGCACCGGTCAGATCATCTTCGGCAACGCCGCGCCGTTCCTGAAGGGCCTGTCGATGGAGCTCGGCGGCAAGAGCCCCGCGGTCGTGTTCGCCGACGCCGACCTGGAAGCGGCCGTCGACGCCACGATCTTCGGCGTCTTCTCGCTCAACGGCGAGCGCTGCACCGCGGGTGCGCGCATCCTCGTGCAGCGCGACATCTACGACGAGTTCGTGGAGCGCTACGCGGCGCAAGCGAAGCGCGTCGTCGTCGGCTACCCGCACGACCCGAAGACCGAGGTCGGCGCGCTCGTGCACCCCGAGCACTACGCGAAGGTCATGAGCTACGTCGAGATCGGCAAGGCCGAGGGGCGCCTCGTCGCCGGGGGCGGCCGCCCCGAAGGCTTCCCGGAGGGCAACTTCGTCTCCCCGACGGTGTTCGCCGACGTCTCGCCCGACGCCCGCATCTTCCAGGAGGAGATCTTCGGCCCGGTCGTGGCGATCACGCCGTTCGACACCGACGAAGAGGCGCTCGCCCTCGCGAACAACACCAAATACGGGCTCGCCGCCTACATCTGGACCAACGACCTCAAGCGCGCGCACAACTTCGCGCAGAACGTCGAGGCCGGCATGGTGTGGCTGAACTCGAACAACGTGCGTGACCTGCGCACCCCGTTCGGCGGCGTCAAGGCGTCGGGACTCGGGCACGAGGGCGGCTACCGCTCCATCGACTTCTACACCGACCAGCAGTCGGTGCACATCACCCTCGGCAAGGTGCACAACCCCACCTTCGGCAAGAACTGACCTTTGCGGTCGTTGAGCGAGGGCCGCAGGCCCGAGACGAAACGCACCGACCTTCCGCACATCCACGAGCAAGGACGCTGACATGACCGACAAGCACGAAAAGACCCTCACCTCCTCCGGCTTCTTCGTGAGCCAGGAGGCGCCGATCCGCAGCGACAACCCGATCCCGACGCCGAGCTCGCCCCCGCCGGACGTGCTGCGCTGCGCGTACATGGAGCTGATCGTCACCGACCTCGCCGCGTCGCGGGTGTTCTACGTCGACGTGCTCGGCCTGCACCTGACCGAGGAGGACGACGAGGCGATCTACCTGCGCTCGACGGAGGAGTTCATCCACCACAACCTCGTGCTGCGCCAGGGCCCGGTCGCCGCGGTCGCCGCGTTCTCGTACCGCGTGCGCACGCCGGAGGACCTCGACAAGGCGGTGGCCTTCTACAGCGAGCTCGGCTGCGATGTGCGCCGCAACCCCGAGGGCTTCACCAAGGGCATCGGCGACTCGGTGCGCGTGACCGATCCGCTCGGCTTCCCCTACGAGTTCTTCTTCGCCACCGAGCACGTGGAGCGGCTGTCGTGGCGCTACGACCTGTACAGCCCCGGCGAGCTCGTGCGCCTCGACCACTTCAACCAGGTGACCCCCGACGTGCCCCGCGCCGTGGGCTACATGCAGGACCTCGGCTTCCGCGTCACCGAGGACATCCAGGACGACGAGGGCACGGTGTACGCAGCGTGGATGCGGCGCAAGCCCACCGTGCACGACACCGCGATGACCGGCGGCGACGGCCCCCGCATGCACCACGTGTGCTTCGCCACCCACGAGAAGCACAACATCCTCGCGATCTGCGACAAGCTCGGGGCGCTGCGCCGCTCCGACGCGATCGAGCGGGGCCCCGGCCGCCACGGCGTCTCCAACGCGTTCTACCTGTACCTGCGCGACCCCGACGGCCACCGCGTCGAGGTCTACACGCAGGACTACTACACGGGCGACCCCGACAACCCCGTCGTCACGTGGGACGTGCACGACAACCAGCGCCGCGACTGGTGGGGCAACCCCGTCGTGCCGTCGTGGTACACCGACGCCTCGCTCGTGCTCGACCTCGACGGCAACCCGCAGCCGGTCGTCGCACGCACCGACTCGTCGGAGCTGGCGGTCACCATCGGCGCCGACGGCTTCTCGTACACGCGCGCGGACGACGACGAACAGATGCCCAGCTGGAAGCAGGGCGAGTACAAGCTCGGCCACCAGCTGTGACCATGCTCGCCCCCGACACCATCGCGGCGATCGCCGAGGAGCTCGCCGAAGCCGACCGCACGCACACGGTGATCCCGCGGATCACGGTGCGCCACCCCGAGGCCACGGTCGAGGACTCGTACGCGATCCAGGGCGTCTGGCGCGACAAGAACCTCGCCGCCGGGCGGCGCCTGGTGGGCCGCAAGATCGGCCTGACGTCGAAGGCCATGCAGGCGGCCACCGGGATCTCCGAGCCCGACTACGGCGTCATGTTCGACGACACGGTGTGGGAGAACGGGTCGGTCATCCCGTTCGACCACTTCTCGAACGTGCGCATCGAGGTCGAGCTCGCGTTCGTGCTGAACGCTCCGTTGGAAGGACCCGCGTGCTCGCTGTTCGACGTGCTGCGCGCCACGGAGTACGTCACCCCGGCCCTGGAGGTGCTCAACTCGCACATCGAGCTGGAGGGCCGCACGATCGTCGACACGATCTCCGACAACGCCGCCTACGGCGGCATGGTGCTCGGCGGCATCCCGATGAAGCCAGACGCGATCGACCTGCGCTGGGTGTCGGCGATGCTCTACCGCAACGAGACCATCGAGGAGACCGGCGTCGCCGCCGGCGTGCTCAACCACCCGGCCACCGGGGTGGCGTGGCTCGCGAACAAGATGCATCAGCACGGCGACCGGCTCGAGGCGGGCGAGATCATCCTGGCCGGATCGTTCACGCGCCCGATGTGGGTGGCGCGCGGCGACAGCGTGCTGTGCGACTACGGACCGATGGGGACGATCACGTGCCGCTTCGTCTGAGCCCGACCTTCGGCGATGCTCTGCGCGCCTCGTCCCGGCCCCTGGCCGGGGTGTGGGCGTGCTCGGGCTCGCCGCTGATCGCCGAGGTCTGCGCCGGCAGCGGCATGGACTGGATGCTCATCGACATGGAGCACTCGGCCAACTCGCTGGAGAGCGTGCTGATCCAGCTGCAGGTGTGCGCCGGGTATCCGATCCTGCCCGTGGTGCGGGTGCCGTACAACGACCAGGTGGCGCTGAAGCAGGTGCTCGACCTCGGCGCGCAGAACGTGATCGTGCCCATGGTCTCCTCCGCCGAGGAGGCCGCGGAAGCGGTCGCCAGCCTGCACTACCCGCCCCGCGGCCGCCGCGGCGTGGGCTCGGCGCTGGCACGATCGGCGCGGTGGAACCGCGTCGACGGCTACCTGCAGAACGCGGCGCAGCACGTCTCGCTCACGGTGCAGATCGAGTCGGTCGAGGGCCTGGCGAACGTCGAGACGATCGTGCGGACGCCGGGCGTGGATGCGGTGTTCGTCGGCCCGAGCGACCTCGCCGCCTCGATGGGCGTGATCGGCCAGCAGACCCACGCCGACGTGGTCGCGGGCGTGCACCGGGTGTTCGCCGCCGCGCACGCGGCCGGCATCCAGGTCGGCGTGAACGCGTTCGACCCGGCGGTGGCGCAGTCGTACGTCGACGCGGGCGCCGACTTCGTCGCAGTGGGGGCGGATGTCGCCCTGCTCGCCCGCGCCACCGAGGCCCTCGCGGCGCGGTGGGCGCCGGCATCCGACGACCCCGCGGCCGAGCGCGCGTCGTACTGAGCGGGGGCTCACCGTCCGCACCCGGCGCGAACGTGGCACGCTGGACGCATGAAGCAATGGCTCGTGCGTTTCGTCGTGCTCCTGGTGTTCGACATCCTGGTGCTCCTCGTGATCGGGTGGCTCACGCCCGCGAGGGTCGGCTGGTCGGCGATCTCGGCCGGCCTCGTGCTGACACTGCTCACGATGTGGGTGCGTCCGGTGCTCACGAAGTGGTTCGCGAGCCGCGCAGAGAGGTCCGCCGGCCGGCGCACGAGAGCCGGTGAGGGGATGGTCGGCACCGGCATCGTGCTGCTGGTCGCACTCATCGTCTGGATCGTCACGGTGCTGCTGTCGCGGGTGACGGCCGGCCTCAACCCGCTCGCGTACATCCTGCCGCCGGTGATCCTGGCGATCGGCTGGTGGATCTACGAGCGCATCGCGCAGAGGGCCGAGACGCACGCCGGTGCGCTCTACGACAAGGCGACCGGGGCCAGTTGACCGGCCCGCGTCCGGACGTCCCTCGTTCGAATTGACCGGCCGGTCACCCGACACGCCGCGCAGTCAGCGCGCCACGCGGCATGTCGGCGTCACCGCCCGGTCTTTTCGAACGAGGGCCGCGGATGTCGGGGGTCTGCTCAGGAGGAGTGTGCCCGCTCGGCGGCCTCGACGACGTTCGTCATGAGCAGCGCCACCGTCATGGGCCCCACGCCGCCGGGGTTGGGTGAGAGCCAGCCGGCGACCTCGGCGACGTCCGGCGCGACGTCGCCGAACACGCGCGACCTGCCGTCGACGGTCTCGCGGGTGACGCCGACGTCGAGCACCGCGGCGCCCGGCTTGACGTCCTCCGCCCGCACGAGGTGCTTCACCCCGGCCGCCGCGACCACGACATCCGCCTGCCTCAGATAGCGCGGCAGGTCGACGGTGCCGGTGTGGGTCAGGGTCACGGTCGCGTTGAGCGCGCGGCGCGTCAGCAGCAGGCCGATCGACCGGCCGATCGTCACCCCGCGACCGACGACCACGACGTGCTTTCCGGTGAGGTCGTAGTCGTGCCGCAGCAGCAGCTCGATCACCGCCCGCGGCGTGCACGGCAGCGGCGTGTCGATGGGGCCGTTCACATTGAGCACGAGCCGGCCGAGATTGACCGGATGCAGGCCGTCGGCATCCTTCGCGGGGTCGATGCGCTCGAGCACGGCGTCGGTGTCCAGGTGCTTCGGCAGCGGCAGCTGCACGATGTATCCGTGGCAGGCCGGGTCGGCGTTGAGCGCGTCGATCGCGGCCTCGACGCCTGCCTGCGTCGCGTCGGAGGGCAGCTCGACCTGGATCGAGTTCATCCCGATGGCCTCGGACTGCCGGTGCTTCATGCCCACGTACAGCTGCGACGCCGGGTCGGCGCCGACGAGCACCGTCGCGATGCCGGGGGTCACGCCGCGGGCCTTGAGCGCCGCGACGCGCTCGGCGAGCTCGGCCTTGATCTGCGCCGCGGTGGCCTTGCCGTCCAGAACCTGGGCGGTCATGTCACAGACCGGGGTACAGCGGGAACGCGGCCGTCAGCGCGGCGACGCGCGCGCGCAGCGCCGCGGTGTCGGCGCCCGGCAGCAGCGCGAGGGCGATGATGTCGGCGACCTCGGCGAACTCGGCGTCGCCGAATCCGCGCGTGGCGAGGGCGGGCGTGCCGATGCGCAGACCCGAGGTCACCATGGGAGGGCGGGGGTCGTTCGGCACCGCGTTGCGGTTCACGGTGATGCGGATGTCGTGCAGCAGGTCCTCTGCGGTCTTCCCGTCGATCTCGGCATCGCGCAGGTCAACGAGCACGAGGTGCACGTCGGTGCCGCCCGAGCGCACCGCGATCCCCGCCGCCGCGACGTCGGGCCGGCCGAGCCGCTCGGCGATGAGGCGCGCGCCGCGCAGCGTGCGCTCCTGGCGCTCACGGAACTCGGGGGTCGCCGCGAGCTTGAAGGCCGTGGCCTTGGCGGCGATCACGTGCATGAGCGGACCGCCCTGCTGACCGGGGAACACCGCGGAGTTGACCTTCTTGGCGATCTCCGGGTCGTTCGTGAGGATGAAGCCCGACCGCGGGCCGCCGATCGTCTTGTGCACGGTCGACGACACCACGTGCGCGTGCGGCACGGGGCTCGGGTGCACGCCCGCCGCGACGAAACCGGCGAAGTGCGCCATGTCGACCCACAGCAGCGCACCGACCTCGTCGGCGATCTCGCGGAACCGCGCGAAGTCGAGCTGCCGCGGGTAGGCCGACCAGCCGGCGATGATCACCTTCGGCCGGTGCTCGCGCGCGAGACGGGCGACCTCCTCCATGTCGATGACGGAGGTGGAGGGGTCGACGCCGTACGCGACGACGTCGTACAGCCGGCCGGAGAAGTTGAGCTTCATGCCGTGCGTGAGGTGACCGCCCTGGTCGAGCGCCAGCCCCAGCAGCGTGTCGCCGGGGCGTGCGATCGCGTGCAGCACGGCGGCGTTCGCCGATGCGCCGGAGTGCGGCTGCACGTTCGCGAACTCAGCGCCGAAGAGCGCCTTCGCGCGGGCGATCGCGAGCTGCTCGGCGACGTCGACCTCCTCGCACCCGCCGTAGTACCGGCGGCCCGGGTAGCCCTCGGCGTACTTGTTCGTGAGCACGGACCCCTGCGACTGCAGTACAGAGACGGGCACGAAGTTCTCCGACGCGATCATCTCGAGATAGCCGCGCTGGCGTTCCAGCTCGCGGTCGAGCACCTGCGCGATCTCGGGGTCGACCTCGGCGAGGGGCGCGTCGAAAGAGGGGTCGGTCATGACGTTCTCCTGATCGGTTGTGAATCCGCCGGTTGCGCCGCCGCCGGGCGGCGTCGCATCGAATCCAAGGCCGGCCCAGGCGTGCGGTCGAATGCCGTGTGAGTCGCTCCCCGGTGGTGGCCACCTCAACGCCAGTCGCGACATCCCGAGCATACCGGATGCCGGAGTGCGGGCCTCGGGGCCCGGCCGGGCCGGGGGCCGGGGCCGGGCCGGGCCGGGGCCGCC
>JASGDZ010000262.1:0-4007 GCA_047606835.1 Microbacterium sp.
CGCGCGCGCCCGCGCTGCGCACCGGTTCCAGCTCGTCGATGCCGACGGGGTCGCGTGGCTCGCCGTGCACGAGGCCGGGGCGTGGACGCTGGAGGGCCGCTATGACTGAGAGAGCTCACCGCGTTTCGTCTCGGTCGCTTCGCTCCCTCGCTCAACGACCGGAACCTTGCGCCCTCTCGGTCGTTGAGCGAGGCCCGCAGTGCCGAGACGAAACGCGGCGAACGATCGGACGGAGGTGACTGATGGGCTGGCACAACCCGCCGATCCCGTGGTCGGAGCTGGAGCACGCCCTCGGCGACGCGCGCCGACCGTCGCCGACCCCTGCCGACGCCGACGGCGGCGACGGCCCGGCGTGGTCGCGCAAGCGCGCGCCGTACGTGGCCCCGTCGATCGAGCGGCCGGAGAACCCCGTTGCGTACGCCGAGCTGCACGCGCACTCGTCGTACTCGTTCCTCGACGGAGCCTCGTCGCCGGAAGAGCTCGCCGAGGAGGCCGAGCGTCTCGGACTGCACGCGCTGGCGATCACCGACCACGACGGCTTCTACGGCATCGTGCGCTTCGCCGAGGCGGCGCAGGGGCTGCAGCTGAAGACGGTCTTCGGGGCCGAGCTGTCGCTGGACCTGCCGAAGCCGCAGCGGGGCGAGCCCGACCCCGCCGGCGCGCACCTGCTCGTGCTCGCCCGCGGCAAGGCGGGCTACCACCGGCTCGCCGCCGCCCTCACCGCCGCCCAGCTGCGCGGGGCGGAGAAGGGGCGGCCGGTCTACGACCTCGACGACCTCGCGGCGCGCTCCGGGGGCGACTGGGCGGTGCTGACCGGATGCCGCAAGGGCGCCGTGCGCCGCGCCCTCTTCGACGCGCGCGGCGGCATCGCCGCCGACGCCGAGCGCGCCGCGGGCCGCGAGCTCGACCGGCTCGTGGAGCTGTTCGGCAGAGACGGCGTGAACGTCGAGCTGATCGACCACGGCGATCCGCTCGACCAGGCGGCCGACGACATCCTGGCGGGGCTCGCGGCATCCCGCCGCCTGCCCGTCGTCGCGACCAACAACGTGCACTACGCGACGCCTGGCCGCCGGCACCTCGCCGCGGCGATCGCCGCGGTGCGGGCGAACCGCAGCCTCGACGACCTCGACGGCTGGCTGCCCGCCCATGGCGGTGCGTTCCTGCGGTCGGGGGCGGAGATGACGGCGCGCTTCGCGCGCCACCCCGGCGCGGTGCAGCGCACCGTCGAGCTCGCCGACGAGCTCGCCTTCCCGCTGCACCAGGCAAAGCCCGCGCTGCCGAAGCAGGACGTGCCCGAGGGGCACACGCCGATGACGTGGCTGCGAAAGCTCGTGTGGGACGCCGTGCCCCGCAGATACCCCCGCGCGACCGACAGGCACCGTGAGCGCATCGCGCGGGAGCTCGACGTCATCGAGCAGAAGGACTTCCCCGGCTACTTCCTCATCGTGCACGACATCGTGCGCGAGGCGCGCGAGCGCGGCATCCTGTGCCAGGGGCGGGGCTCGGCCGCCAGCAGCGCCGTCTGCTACCTCCTCGGCATCACGGCGGTCGACGCGATCGGGTACGACCTGCCGTTCGAGCGGTTCATCTCCAGCATCCGCGAGGAGGAGCCCGACATCGACGTGGACTTCGACTCCGACCGGCGCGAGGAGATCATCCAGTACGTGTTCGGCAGGTACGGTCGCGAGCGCGCCGCGCAGGTGTGCAACGTCATCCAGTACCGGCCGAAGAACGCGGTGCGCGACATGGCCAAGGCGCTCGGCCACTCGCCGGGCCAGCAGGACGCGTGGTCGAAGCAGGTGGAGCGCTGGGGGGCGCTGACCGACACGAGCGCCGACCACGACATCCCCGATCAGGTCGTCGCGTACGCGACCGAGCTGCTGAAGGCGCCGCGCCACCTCGGCATCCACTCCGGAGGCATGGTGCTCACCGAGCGGCCCGTCGGCGAGGTCGTGCCCATCGAGCACGCCCGCATGAAGGGTCGCACCGTCATCCAGTGGGACAAGGACGACTCCGCCTGGATGGGGCTCGTCAAGTTCGACCTGCTGGGGCTCGGGATGCTGTCGGCGTTGCAGCACTGCTTCGACCTGGTGCGCGACGCGACGGGCGAGGTGTGGGACCTCGACGCGATCCCGAAGGAGGAGCCCGCGGTCTACGACATGCTGTGCCGCGCCGACTCGATCGGGGTGTTCCAGGTCGAGTCGCGCGCCCAGATGGGGCTGTTGCCGCGGCTGCAGCCGCGCTGCTACGACCACCTCGTCATCCAGATCGCCCTCATCCGTCCCGGTCCCATCCAGGGCGGCGCCGTGCACCCGTTCGTGCGGCGCAAGACCGGGAAGGAAGAGGTGACGTATGCGCACCCGAAGCTGAGGAGGGCGCTGGAGCGCACGCTCGGCATCCCGGTGTTCCAGGAGCAGATCATGCAGATGGCGATGGAGGTGGGCGACCTCTCCGCCGAGGACGCCGACGTGCTGCGCCGGGCGATGGGGTCCAAGCGCGGGTACGAGCGCATCGAGCGGATCCGCGAGAAGCTCTACGCCGGCATGGCCCGCAACGGCCTCGTGGGGGAGGAGGCCGACGCGATCTACGCGAAGATCCAGGCGTTCGCGAACTTCGGCTTCGCGGAGAGCCACTCGCTGTCGTTCGCGCTGCTCGTCTACGCGTCGTCGTGGCTCAAGCTGCACTACCCGGCGGCGTTTCTCGCGGGGCTGCTGCGCGCGCAGCCGATGGGGTTCTATTCGGCGGCGACGCTCGTGTCCGACGCCCGTCGTCACGGCGTCGAGGTGCGCCGCCCCGACCTGCACCTCTCCGGTGCGGAGGCAGTGCTGGAACCCTCGTTCCCCGGGGCGGGCGGCTCCGGAATGGATGCCTGCCTGGCCCGCGAGCAGCCGCCGGTCGGCGAGTTCGACCCCGCCGCGCCCGACGAGTCCGCGGCGCACCGCCGCGACGGCGGGTTCGCGGTGCGGCTCGGGCTCGCCGCGGTCAAGGGCGTGGGGGATGCCGCGGCGAAACGCATCGTGGCGGCCCGCGACGCCGGCGGGCCCTTCCGCGACCTGCGCGACCTCGTGCGCCGCACCGGCGCGACGCAGTCGCAGCTGGAGGCGCTCGCCACCGCGGGCGCGTTCGAGTGCCTCGGGCTGAGCCGCCGCGAGGCGATCTGGCTGGCCGGGGCGGCCGCGCAGGACCGCGTCGAGTTCCTCCCCGACTCGATGGTCGCGGTGCAGCCGCCGCTGTTCGGCGACCCGACGAGCCACGAGCGGCTGGCCGCCGACCTGTGGGCGACCGGCGTCTCCACCGACGACCACCCGATCGCGCACTACCGCGCCGGGCTCGACGCCCGGGGCGTGCTCACGCCGCACGAGCTGCGCGGCCACGAGACCGGGCGGCGCATCGAGGTCGCGGGGCTGGTGACCCACCGGCAGCGGCCGGCCACGGCATCCGGCATCACGTTCCTGAACCTCGAGGACGAGCACGGCCTCGTCAACGTGATCTGCTCGGTCGGGCTGTGGAACAGGCATCGCCGGCTCGTGCGCGACGCTCCGGCGCTCATCGTGCGCGGGATGCTGGAGCGCTCGCCGGAGGGCGTGACCAACGTGCTCGCCGACGGCTTCGAAGACCTGCGGGTCGGCGTGCAGCACCGGTCGCGCGACTTCCGCTGAAACCCGTGCCATCGCGTGCTACCGTATGCCACATGAGCCTTCCGCACGACATCAGCCAGCGTGACCTGCGCATGCGTTCGCGCGAGATCATGGATGCCGTCGAGCGCGGCGAGTCGTTCACGGTCACCCGCGACGGGCGCGAGATCGGCGAGCTGATCCCGCTGCGCCGGCGACGTCGCTTCGTTCCTGCGGAGGAGTTCGTCGCTCTCGGGCGTGGCCTCCCGGTGATCGAACCGGATCAGTTCCGTGCCGACATCGACGCCGTCATCGACCCGTACCCGGTCGACCCGTATGAGCGCTGAGTCCTCTCGACCGCCGAAGGGGGTCTTGGACACGAACATCCTCATC
>JASGDZ010000263.1:0-8068 GCA_047606835.1 Microbacterium sp.
CTGCAGGCCGCCGACTTCGACACCAAGCGCGCCGAGACCGGCATCATCTACATCGACGAGGTCGACAAGATCGCCCGCAAGGCCGAGAACCCGTCGATCACGAGGGATGTCTCCGGCGAGGGCGTGCAGCAGGCGCTGCTGAAGATCCTCGAGGGCACGGTGGCATCCGTCCCGCCGCAGGGCGGGCGCAAGCATCCGCACCAGGAGTTCATCCAGATCGACACGACGAACGTGCTCTTCATCGTCGCGGGCGCCTTCGCCGGGCTGGAGGACATCATCTCCGCGCGCGTCGGCAAGCACGGCGTCGGCTTCGGCGCGTCGCTGCACCGCAAAGACGAAGACCTCAACCTGTTCGTCGAGGTGCAGCCCGAAGACCTGCACAAGTTCGGGCTCATCCCCGAGTTCATCGGCCGGCTTCCGGTCGTCGCGTCGGTGTCGCCGCTGGACCGCTCGGCGCTGATGGAGATCCTGACCGAGCCGAAGAACGCGCTCGTCAAGCAGTATCAGCGCATGTTCGAGCTCGACGGCGTCGCCCTCGAGTTCGACGAGGGGGCGCTGGAGGCCATCGCCGACCTCGCGGTGACCCGCAAGACCGGTGCGCGGGGCCTGCGCGCGATCCTCGAAGACGTGCTCGGCCCGATCATGTTCGACATCCCCTCCACCGACGACGTCGACCGGGTCGTCGTCACACGGGCAGCCGTCGAAGAGGGCGCCGCGCCGACGCTGGTGCTGCGCCAGAAGCGCAAGAGCGCCTGACGCCGGTCAGGCGACAGGGCGTTGAGTCGGGCTACCACGTCTGTGTACTCGTGTCGCGCTTCTGAAGAGCCACTAACGAAACGCGAAACCATGCGTGTCCCCCAAATGGTGGATGGCGGGATCCGCCACGGGAATGTAAAGCTGATGGCGGTGTGAGCGAGGACAACTAGCTCTCGTACTCACTACATAGCTGCCTATGAAGGGAAGTCGACACATGAGTGATCGAAAATTGATCGCGTCTTTGGGGGGCCGCGGTTCTTCTTGGAGGCGTGCTGCTTGCGCCTCATCCCGCCAGTGCCAGGGGCTCATCCGAATTCAACTCCATCGGCACCGCCGCTGCGGAGAATGAACCGCCGAAGCTCTCCGGTGATCAGATAGCAGAACACGCTGGTGCTGCGTGGTTCGCCGTTGCAGCTAGCGGTGAACTATTCGGATCCGATGATGCTCAACTATTCGATGTTGGCCAAGAGGCAGATGGCTACGTAACGCCGTACCTGATTGACAACCTTGTCGCCTGGACTGCGTGCTTCGTCGAGCACGACGAAGACTATCCTCTCGCTTCTTATACCTACTGGGGTTCGTCAAGCTCGAAAACTATTCAATTGCAGTGTGGCTACCACAATTCTACAAGCGGAAGTGGTCATGGCTGGCACCATATTTCTGTTCAGCATGAGTCTCAGTGGCGGGATCGCATTATTCAACTCTCGACCGGCGACCCCACCGGTGCTGGCTGGGACGATCTCATGAGTTTCGTGAACGATACCACTATTGCGTGGCCGATGGTCGACAAGTCGCACGGCTCTAAGAAGCGCTGTGTTGGCGCGCCCGTGCTGATGTACGACAAGTATGGCAACTACGAGTATACGTTTTACCCGTCCGTGATATTTACTACCAACACGAAGCGCGTAATTACTTCGATTCCCAGCAGTTCGTACACTTGTTAGACCCTACGTAGGCGGGCCATCAGATGAAGATTGTACGAGTAGTGGCGGATGAGTTCGTCGGCCATGTTCCAGTGTGGTTCCCGCCGCCGGTCTTCGATGACGAGTCACAGATGCCTATCTCCCTGGCGCTTATACAAGCGCTTCGTATATGGAACGCGGCGGGAACTGATCGAGAGAATGCCACCGCAACTGAGATCACCGAGCATTACCGAGTCGGATTGAATCTAGCCCAAGAACTTGCAGACCAGCTTGGTCCCGACTACTCTGTTCAGTTTTTGACGGGTGGAGCGTCGAGCGGCTGGGCCGAGATTGAGGCAACTTCCGATTGACGGGCCACGACGAAGCTCGCTATTACGGGGGCATGGGGCTCGGGCCATGCCAGGTCGGTACCCCGGTAATCATGATGTGGCGTGTGCGCGGACGGGTGGTGATGCTGTGGCGGGGTGGCTCAGCCCATGAGGCCCCGGCGCTTGAGCAGTGGCTGGATGTCGGCATCCCGCCCGCGGAAGTCGCGGTAGGCCTCGAGCGGGTCTTTCGAACCGCCCACGCCGAGCAGCCTGTCGCGGAAGCGGTCGCCGTTGCCGCGGGTGAGGCCGCCGTGCTCGCGGAACCACTCCACCGTGTCGGCGTCGAGCACCTCGCTCCAGATGTAGGAGTAGTACCCGGCGCTGTAGCCGCCGGCGAACACGTGCGCGAAGTACGTCGACGAGTACCGGGCGGGGACGACCGGGTTGTCCAGGCCGATGTCGGCCAGCGCGGCCGCCTCGAACGCGGCGACATCGATGTCGGCCGCCGCCTGTTCGGCCGTGAGCGAGTGCCACGCCTGGTCGAGCCACGCGGCGGCGAGGTACTCGCTCGTCGCGAAGCCCTGGTCGAACGTCTCGGTGGCGCGCAGGCGGTCCACGAGCTCCTGGGGGAGCGGCTCGCCCGTCTCCACGTGCCGCGCGTAGTTCGCCAGGATCTCGGGCCAGTAGATCCACATCTCGTTCACCTGGCTGGGGAACTCGACGAAGTCGCGGAACACCGCCGTGCCCGCGAAGTGCGGATACGTGACGGTCGCGAACAGCCCGTGCAGCGCGTGGCCGAACTCGTGGAAGAGGGTCGTCACCTCGTCGAGCGTCAGCAGCGTCGGCTGCCCGGCGGCGGGCTTGGGCACGTTGAGGTTGTTGACGACGATCGGAGCGGTGCCGCGCAGGTGCGACTGCGACACGATCGAGTTCATCCACGCGCCCCCGCGCTTGGTGTCGCGGGTGTAGAGGTCGAGCACGTAGAGCCCGAGCGGCGAGCCGTCGGCGTTGCTCACCTCGAACACGCGCGCGTCGGGGTGGTAGGCGTTCAGGTCGGGGTGCTCGGCGAACGCGATGCCGTAGAGCGCCGTCGCGGCGTGGAACACTCCGTCGCGCAGCACGCGCTCGGCCTCGAACCACGGGCGCAGTGCGGCGGTGTCGATGTCGTACGTCGCGGTGCGCACCTTCTCGGTGTAGAACGCCCAGTCGTGCGCGGCCAGCGCGAACTCCTCGAAACCCGGTTCCTGAGCCTGTCGAAGGGCGACGATCCGCTGCAGCTCGGCCTGTTCGCGTCGCGCGTTCGCCGCGGCGGGTGCGGCGAGGCGGCGCAGCATCGCGTGCACGGCCTCGGGGCTTCCCGCGGTCTGGTCGGCCGTGATGTACGCGGCGTGGCTGTCGTAGCCGAGGAGCGCCGCCCGTTGGGCGCGCAGCCGCACGATCTCGAGCAATGTGCCGCGGTTGTCGTCGGCGCCGCCGCGCGAGCCGCGGGCACGCGAGGCATCCATGATCCGCTGGCGGCTGGCCCGGTTCGTGAGACTCGCGAGGTATGGATGCCCCGTGAACAGCGTGAGCGTGACGACGTGCTTGCCGGCCAGGCCGCGGTCGGCGGCCGCCTGAGCGGTGGCCGACAGCGCGCCGGCGTCGAGCCCGTCGAGCTCGGCGGGGTCGTCGAAGACGACGGCGAGGTCGTTCGTGTCGGCGAGCAGGTGCTTCTCGAACGTCGTGGTGAGGGTCGCGAGGCGCTGGTTGAGGTCGACGAGACGCTGCTTCGCGTCGTCGTCGAGCGCGGCGCCGGCGTGCGTCATCTCCCGGAAGTGACGCTCGACGAGGTAGCGCTGCTCCGGCTCCAGCGCCAGCGCGTCGAGCTGGTCGTGGAGGGCCTTGATGCGCCCGTAGAGCGCGCTGTCGAGCCGGATCGCGTCTGCGTGGGCGGACATCAGCGGGGCCAGGGCCTCCTCGATCTCCTGGATCTCCTCGGTCGCGTCGGCCGAGCTGACCGTGTAGAACGTGCGGGACACGCGGTCGAGCAGTTCGCCGCTGCGCTCCAGCGGCACCATCGTGTTCTCGAACGTCGGCGTCGAGCGTGCGCGGGTGATGTTCGCGACCTCCTGCCGGTGCTCGGCGAAGGCCTGCTGGAACGCCGGGAGGTAGTGCTCGGGCCGGATCTGCGCGTAGCGGGGCAGTCCGTAGGGCAGGTCGCTCGGGGTGAGGAGAGGGTTGGCGGCATCCGTCATCCGACCAGGGTAGCCGTCGGCTCTCGCGCGGCCGCGACGTCCGCGGGTGGAGACGGCCCGCGCTCACGTGAGCCGGAACGAGGTCGTCAGTCGAGCCCGTCGTCGACGTCGTGCCGCAAGACGACCTCGCCGCCCCGATCGATCGTGACGACCACGCCGGTGTCGAGCTCGGCCACGGGACGCCCCTCGAGCCACGTCAGCGTCCAGCGCGGCACCGGCTGATCAGGCGGCAGCGCGGCCTCGACGGCGGCGAGCTGCGCGCGCAGCGCGGCGGGTACGGATGCCGGCGGCTCGGTGCGTGCCGCCCAGCGGGTGCCGAGCTGCATCAGGCGTGCACCGCCGGGGCTGTCGCGTCGGGGGCGGGGGCGTCCTCGGCGGGCGCGAGCACGATGTCGCCGACGCTCAGCGGGGCCGACTCGTCCGACGACGCGACGAAGGAGATCTCCCCGACCCGGCCGACGGCCCGGAGGTCGCCCTCCGCGTGCCGCACGGCCGCGAGCACGGCGGGCGGCGCCGTGATCGTGAGGGTCGCGACGGGCGTCTTCTGCGACACCTTGGCCTCGGTCTTGGCGCGGCGGATGCCGATGAGCGCCTCGCTCACCGCCGCGAGCACGGCGGGGTCGCCGGTGTCGCCGGCGGGCTCGGGCCACGACGCGAGGTGCACGGAGCCGTCGTTGAACCACGACCACGCCTCCTCGGCCGCGAAGGCGAGCACGGGGGCGAGCAGGCGCAGCAGGGTCGACAGTGCGAGGCGCAGCGCGAGGGCGGCGGATGCCTGGCCGACATCCGTCCGGTCGTAGGCGCGCTCCTTGACGAGCTCGAGGTAGTCGTCGCAGAACGTCCAGAAGAACGCCTCGGTGACCTCGAGCGCGCGCGCATGGTCGTAGGCGTCGAACGCCTTCGTCGCCTCGCGCACGACGGCGTCGAGCGTCGCGAGCATGCTCGCGTCGACGTCGTGCGTGATCTCCGCGCCAGCGGGCACGGGGAACGACAGCACGAACTTCGCGGCGTTGAGCACCTTGATCGCCAGGCGCCGCCCGATCTTCACCTGGGTGGGGTTCTGCGGGTCGAACGCCGCGTCGGCGCCGAGCCGCGACGAGGCGGCCCAGTAGCGCACGGCATCCGTGCCGTGACCGGCGAGGATGTCGGCGGGCGTGACGACGTTGCCCTTCGACTTCGACATCTTCTTGCGGTCGGGGTCGACGATGAAGCCCGAGATCGCGGCATCCGACCACGGCGCGCGCCCGTCTTCGAGGAGGCTGCGCACCATGGTCGAGAACAGCCACGTGCGGATGATGTCCTGCCCCTGCGGGCGCACGTCGAACGGTGCCACGAGATCCCACAGCTCGGGGTCTCGCTCCCAGCCGCCGGCGAGCTGCGGCGTGAGCGACGACGTCGCCCACGTGTCGAAGATGTCCTTCTCGGCGTCGAAACCGCCCGGCACGCCGCGCTGCGACTCGTCGTAGCCGGCGGGGACGTCGACGGTGGGGTCGATCGGCAGCTGCGCCTCGTCGGGGATCAGCACGCGGTCGTAGTCGCGCTCGCCCTTGTCGTCGAGGGCGTACCAGACCGGGATCGGCACGCCGAAGAAGCGCTGGCGGGAGACGAGCCAGTCGCCGGTGAGCCCGTTCGTCCAGTTCTCGTAGCGCACGCGCATGAAGTCGGGATGCCAGTGCATTCCGCGCCCGAACTCGATGAGCTTCTCGCGCAGCTCGGCGTCGCGCGCCCCGTTGCGCAGATACCACTGGCGCGTCGAGACGATCTCCAGCGGCCGGTCGCCCTTCTCGTAGAACTTGACCGGGTGGTTGAAGGGCTTGGACACCTCCAGCAGCTCGCCGGATGCCGTGAGCAGCTCGACCATCCTCTTCTTGGCGCTGAAGACGGTGAGGCCCGCGAGCTCGGCATACGCGGCTTTCGCGGCATCCGTCACGAGGGCGTCCGGCGCGTCGGGCAGCACGCGTCCGTCGGGCCCGAGGATCGTGCGGTTGGGGAGGTCCAGCTCGCGCCACCACACGACGTCGGTGACGTCGCCGAAGGTGCAGATCATCGCGATGCCCGAGCCCTTGTCCTGTTGCGCGAGGGGGTGGGCGAGGATCGGCACCTCGACGTCGAAGATCGGCGTGCGCACGGTCTGGCCGAAGTGGGGCTGGTAGCGCTCGTCGTCGGGGTTCGCCACGAGCGCGACGCACGCGGCGAGCAGCTCGGGCCGCGTCGTCTCGATGTGGATGTCGCCCGTGCCGTCGCTCTTGTGGAAGGCGATGCGGTGGTAGCTCGCCTGCTGCTCGCGGTCCTCGAGCTCGGCCTGTGCGATCGCGGAGCGGAAGTCGATGTCCCACAGCGTGGGCGCGAGCGCCTGGTAGGCCTCGCCGCGGGCGAGGTTGCGCAGGAACGCGAGCTGGCTGGTGCGGATCGTGTCGTCGGAGATCGTGCGGTAGGTCTGGGTCCAGTCCACCGACAGGCCGAGCTGGCGGAAGAGGTTCTCGAACTGCTTCTCGTCCTCGATCGTCAGCTGCTCGCACAGCTCGATGAAGTTGCGCCGGCTGATCGGCACCTGGTCGGCAGGGCGCAGGCTCTTCGCGTCGCCGTGGAAGGGCGGCTCGAAGCCTTCCGTGTAGGGCAGCGACGGGTCGCAGCGCACGCCGTAGTAGTTCTGCACGCGGCGCTCGGTGGGCAGGCCGTTGTCGTCCCAGCCCATCGGGTAAAACACGGTCTTGCCGCGCATGCGCTCGAAGCGCGTCTTGATGTCGGTGTGCGTGTAGCTGAAGACGTGACCGATGTGCAGCGACCCGGATGCCGTCGGCGGCGGCGTGTCGATCGAGTAGACGCCCGCGCGGCCCGATGCCTTCGCCGCATCTCGGTCGAACAGGTACGTCCCGTTCGCGTGCCACGCGGCATCCCACTTCTGCTCGAGACCCTCGAGGGCGGGCTTGTCGGGAATCTGCGCGTTCGACATCGGGGTCTCCTTCGGCGATATGTGCGGCACTGTGTGAGCGTGCCTGAGTGTGGGATGTCCCACGATCCTACCGCGCTCGGAGCGGAGCGTCGCGGCCCCGGAGCGGGGGCATCGCGGCCCCGGAGCGGGGGCGTCGCGGCACCGGGCACGCCTGCTCGCACCCGTCTTGCCACCGTTGCCCGCAGCGGGATGCGGCGCGCTCATTGCCGAGGAGATGGCCACAACGGAGGAGGGATGCGGGGCGATCAGCCCTCAGTTGTGGCCATCTCCTCGGTTGTGAACACCACGTGGACGCGGGAACAGCGGGCCGAGCCCCGGCAGCCCGGATTCCCGCGAGCCGACGTGTGACAGCCGCGGATTCTCGCGGGCCGCGCTCCTGCACAGGCCGGTGCGACGCGGCACTTCTCCACATCCGGCACCTCATGGCCGCGGGGGCCGTGCCGCACGCCGCACACTGTGCGGGTGGATGTCGTCGAGTGGGTGACCGAGCAGGGCGGCATCGTGCGCGCCGCCGAGCTTCGCCGTCACGGTGCCAGCAGCCGGGCGATCGCCGCCGCCGTCGCCCGCGGCGCGCTCCAGCGGCCGAGGAAGGGATGGATCGCGTCGCCGCGTGCCGACCCCTACCTGGTCGCGGCGGCCCGCGCCGGCGTCGTGCTCACCTGCGTCACGCAGGCGAGGCGGCTCGGGCTGTGGGTGCTCGATGCGGACAAGCCGCACGTCGGGGCCCCGTCGCACGCGGGCACGGTCCGCGTCGAGCGCGAACCGGAGCCGCCCGACGGGGCAGACGCGCGCAAGGCGGTCGTGCACTGGGCCGCGCCGCTCGTGCCGCGGGATCCGGCGAAGCTCGTCGACCCGATCGAGAACGTGCTCGCACTCGTGGCCGCCTGCCGCCCC